>NZ_JBANLK010000077.1:0-21787 GCF_054968425.1 Paraburkholderia sp. AV2 | reverse complement strand
CAAGCGGCAATCGGTCATCGGCAATGGAGTCTCGTGGGCTCGGTTATGTGTATATGAGACTGGGAGCGAAAGCATGGCGCACAGCAGCGGTTATTTGGCGACCATACGCGGCGCGGGGCGCAGCCGCGCCGCGACGAAGGCGCGATAGCCGCGCGACGCGCGCGCGACCTGGGCCGTGAGCCCGCGTGCGGGCTGCGCGCGGCCATGCCTCATGGGCTTCGGCATCCTCAACAGATTCGCGCACAGCGCGGGCGTGAGCGAAAGCGCCATGAACGACGACACGAGCATCGAGGCGATCATGGCCACGGCGAACTGCCGGTAGATGCCGCCCACGTTGCCGGTGAAGAACAGCATGGGCACGAACACGCCGGTCAGCACGACCGTCACGCCGACGATGGCGCCGCCAATGCGCTTCATGGCCGCGCGCGTCGCCTCGCGCGGCGCCAGGCCTCGCTCGTGCATCACGCGGTGCACGCTCTCGACGACCACGATCGCATCGTCCACGAGTATGCCGATGGCGAGCACGAGCCCGAACATCGTGAAGACGTTGATGGACATGCCGCACGCGTAAAGCGCGAGGAACGCGCCCATCAGCGTGACAGGTATCACGACGGTGGGCACGAGCGTGGAGCGCAGGTCGCGCAGGAACAGCCACATCACGGCGAACACCAGCACCACGGCTTCGAGCAGCGTGATCACGACTTCGTGAATCGCCACGCGCACGAAGTAGGCCGTATCGAACGGAATCTCGATGGCCACGCCCGAGGGTAGATGCTTCGACAGTTCGGCAAGCCGCGCGCGAATCGCATTGGACGTTTCCAGCGCATTGCCGCGCGGCCCGAGCTGGATGCCCACGGTGGCGGCCGGACGGCCATTCAGGCGCGAGTAGAACGAATAGTCGTCGCGGCCTATCTCCACGCGCGCGATGTCGCGCAAACGCACGAGCGAGCCGTCCGTCTTCGCCTTCAGCACGATTTGCCCGAATTCCTCCGGCGTCTCCAGTTGCCCCTTCACGCTCACCGATTCGGTGGTCTGCTGGCCGTTCACAAAAGGCGCGTTGCCGAGCGTGCCCGCCGTCACGGGTACGTTCTGCGCGGCGATCGCGGTGTTGACGTCGGCGGCCGTGAAGCCGTATTCGCGCAGCTTCACCGGGTCGAGCCAGATGCGCATGGCCTCGTCGGCATCCCAGAGCTCGGCCGAGCCCACACCCGGCGCGCGCTTCAGGTCGCGCATGATGTAGCGGTTCAGATAGTCGCTCAGTTGCGCGGAATCGCGCGTGCCGTCGGTGGACGTGAGCGCCACCAGCATCAGGAACGTGTTCGCCGCCTTCTCCACGTCGATGCCCTCCTGCACCACGGGCTGCGGCAGCCGCGCCTCGACCTGTTTGAGGCGGTTCTGCACGTCCACGAGCGCGATGTCGGGATTCGTCTGAGGCGTGAACGTCACGTCGATTTCGAGGTTGCCGAGCGCGTCGCTCGTGGTCTCGTAGTAGAGCAGCCCTTCGGCGCCGTCGAGGCTTTCCTCGATGATGCTCGCGACGTTGTTGTCCACCTCTTCCGCCGAAGCGCCCGGGTACTCCGCGGCGATGACGATGCGCGGCGGCGAAAGCCGCGGGTACTGCGCAACCGGCAGCATCGGAATGGCCAGCAAGCCCGCCACCACCACGGCGAGCGCCACGACCCATGCGAAAACCGGTCTGTCGATGAAGAAAAAGGGCACGCGCGCGTCCGTCCGGTTATGAGGATGAGGGTTCGGCGAAAGGCGGCGCGTCGGCATAGCGTGCCATGTGCAGCGTGTCGGCGAGCACGCCGTCGCGGACCGAGCTGCCGCGCGAGCGGCCCTCCTCGACGAAGCCGAACTTGCGGTAGAGCGCGATGGCCGAGGCATTGTCGGGGTACACCTCGAGCTCGATCCGGCGCAGGCCGAGCGAGCGGTCCGCATAGTCGACGATCGCCGCCATCAGCGCACTGCCTACGCCGCGGCCCTGAAAAGCGTCGTCAACCGCGATCCCCAGCGATCCGCAATGCGCGCGCCGCAGCGTGCCGACCATGAGCGTCACATTGCCGACTACGCAGGCATCGATTTCAGCACAGAGCCTGACGGAGCCGGGCGTGTGATCGTCGTACCACGCACGCAGAGATTCGGCCGTGCGCCAGCCGTTCGACAGCGTGCCGTGTCGCACGCGAGGCAGATTCATGAGCGCGGCAACGGCCTCGAGATCGGCCAGCCCGCAGGCGCGCACGCGGATCGAACCAGCCGGCGCCGTCACGGACGATAGGGTCGGGTCGTGCATCGGGTCACTCCGTGGCGAACGGCAAAGGGTCGCGCAAGCGCCCCATCAGGAACGAATCGATCAGTACGCCTTCGCGCAGTACCGAACCGCGAAAGCGCGCCTCGATTTCGAACCCGCATTGGTGGTAGAGCGCGATGGCAGCGGCGTTGTCGGTGAACACGTGCAGTTCGAGGCGGCGCAGGCCGAGCCAGTTGTCGGCAAGGTCGAGCACCTGCGCCATCAGATGGGCACCGATGCCGCGCCGCTGCCAGTCGTCGTGCACGCTGATGCCGATCTGGCCCACGTGCGAGCGCCGCGTCTTCTGCGGGTGCAACCCCACCGATCCGACCAGCGTCTCGCCCACCCAGGCGCCAATGAGGACGGCCGGCGGCGCGAGCTTTTCCAGCCACTCGCGCGTGGCTTCGAGCGAGCCGTATGGCGCGTGCGTATGCCCGCGCAGCACGGACGGGCTGTTCTGCAACGCATGAAAAGCGGCGGCGTCGCCGGGGCGCAGGGCGCGCACGACGAGGCCCTCGGGTATCCTCGACTGCATCGTTGTTTTCCTTGTTGTTGGCGCTGTCGCGGGTCGGCCGGCGGGCCGTGGAGTTGAACGCGCCCTAAAGCGTCAGTTCGAACTCCCTCACGAGTACGCCGGGCAGCTTCATGCCGCCGGTTGCGCGCTGGCCCCATGAGTCGTCGGAGAGGCGCAATTCGGGCTGCGCGCCCAGACGCTCCAGCCTCTCGCCCAGCAGGCCATACAGACTGTCGTCGAAACGCATCGCCTCGACCGGCGCGACGATGCGGCCCTCCTCCACCCAGAACGTCGCGAAGCGCGTCATGCCGGTCAGGCGGCAACTCATGCGGTCGGAGTAGTTCACGTACCAGAGGTTGCCGACATAGAGACCGGTGCCTAGCGCCGCGAGCACGTCCTCATCGGCAAGGTCGCCGGCCGCCATCGCGAGCGACGAAGGCATCTCGTTCGCGAGCGCGCCGTTCGGCGCGAGGCCATACTCCCGCGCCGTGCGGGCATTCGTCAACTGCGCCACGCCGCGGCCTTCGCGAATCAACGCAACGCTTTCGCGTAGATAGCCATCCTCATTGAATGCGGGTGCGATGCCAAGCTCAAGATCTTCCGCCAGTGTCACACGCGGGTCAAGCGTCACCTCGCCGGCGTTGAGCCGGTACAGCGGGCTCAGCGAGGCGGCCTGCGCGCGCGCCGAGAAGCCGCCCCAGGCAGCCACGCTCAGCAGTTCTTCGAGCGCACCCGGCGCGAGCCACGCCCGATAGCGGCCAGGACCCAGCGCGCGCGGCGCGAGCGCGAGCACCGGCAGCCGCGCCGCCGCCTCCTCCACCTTGCGGGCAAAGGTCGCGTCGTCCCAGTTGTCGCCCGCGTAGGTCGTCTTGATCGCACGGCCACCCGGGTGATACAGCGACCAACTGAAGCAGAAGTTCTCCACCTCGTACCAGCCGCGGCTGCCGCTCGTCGAGGCGAACCCGCGCGCGAGCGTGCCGCCCGCATAAAAGCCCACGAAATCGAGCCCGCGCGCGCATTCGGCGACCGTGCGCACGAGCGCGTGAGGATCGGGCAGGCGCCCCGTGCGGCGCGTCGACCGCTGCCACGACGTGGTGTCGTAAAGCAGGTGCGGATCGTCGGGCGCATCGCGCAGGTCCGTGCGCAGTACCTCCAGCGCGGCGCCGACTTCGCGCAGGTCCTGGTCCGCGTCGCCGCAGATGTCGAGCGTCGAGTACGCCTGGCGCGCGCCGTCGATGAGACGCAGCGTGAGACGCCCCTGGGACACCTGACCGGTCTGTCTCACCTTGCCGCCGTTGAAGCGGACGAAGTCCGACTGCTCGCCCGCGAACGACGTGAGCGCCGCCTCGCCGGTCCGCACGAGCCGGTCGATCGCGCCGGCCAGCGTGGTGAAATGCGTCTGCCAGTCCACCGACGCCCCGGTGCGCGCAAAAAGGGCTTCGCTCATCATGCGCCTCCGAACACGTCGACGTCGCTGAACACGCATGCGGGCGAAGCATGCCCCACGCGGATGATCTGGGCGGGCTCGCCCTTGCCGCACATCGGCGTGCCGAACACCTCGCGCGTGGCCGCATCGCCCACCGCGGAAAGGCTGCGCCAGAAGCTTGCGGAAATGCCGCGATAGTTGGGGCGCTTCACGACCTGCGTGAGCTTGCCGTTCTCGATCAGCCGGCCGTACTCGCAGCCGAACTGGAACTTGTTGCGATGATCGTCGATGGACCAGGACGTGTTCGTCGACATCAGGATGCCGTGCTCGATATGGGCGATCATCGCATCCAGCGTGGCCGTACCCGGCTCGATGTTGAGGTTTGCCATGCGGTCGATGGGCGGGCGGTTCCAGTTCGACGCGCGCGAATTCGCAACGCCGGGCAGGCCCGCGCGTTGCTGCGAGAGCGCACCGCCCAGCGGGCGCTCCAGCACGCCATTGCGGATCAGATATTGCTTCGTCGCCGCGCTGCCCTCGTCGTCGAAGGCATACGTCGCGGCCTCCTCGCGCAGCTCGGGGTCGAACGTCACGTTCAGCAGCCCGGAACCGTACTGGTAGCGGCCGAACATCTCCGGCTTCACGAAGCTCCAGCCCGCGAAGTTGCGCTCGTCGCCAAGAATGCGGTCGAGTTCTAGCGGATGACCGATCGACTCGTGGATCTGCAGCATCATCTGGTCGGGCATCAGCAGCAGGTCGCGCTTGCCCGAGGGGCAATTGGGCGCGGCGAGCAGTTGCAGCGCCTCGTCGGCCACGCGCGCGCCCGCGCCGTCGAAGCCGTAGCGCGCGAGGATCTCGAGACCGCCCTGCGCGAGCGTGCCGTAATTGCCGCTCAGCGTGCGCACCTGGGTGTCGCCGTCCGCGTGCGCCGCCACGCTCAACTGCGGCATCAGGAAGCGAAAGCGCTGCTCGATGCGCACGCCGTCACTCGTCAGGTAGAGCTGGTCCGCGTGCGCGACGTGCATGCTCGCCACGCGCTCCACAATGCGCTCGTCGAGCTTCGCAATCGCGCATTCCTGCGAGAGACGCTCGATCCATTCGCGACGCGTGAGCAGTGGCGCGTCGACGTTCGGCGACGCGTAGCGGCCGCTGTCCGTGGGCCGCGCGATCTCGCGATGGTCGATCAGCGAAAACGCCGCGCTGGCCTCGGCCCGCGCGGTCGCCGTGTCCAGCGCGCGCTGCAGGCCTGCCGCGCTGAGATCCGCCGTGGCCGCATAGCCCGCTCCGGCGCCCGCCCACGCGGTCATCATCGCGCCGCGCTCATGCACCGAACGCAGCGGTTGCACGACGTCGTTGCGGACTTCGTGGTCCTCAATATGTTCGTCCACCACGCGCAGCGACCAGAAATCGGCACGGCTCTTCAGCGCCTGTGCCGCGCGTGCCCAGCATTCGTCGATCATACGAATTTCTCCACCGGTTCCTGCCCTTGCAGCATCGAAGAGGCCAGCAACGACTGCGTATAGGGATGCGACGGTGCATACAGCACATCCTGCGCGTCGCCCTGTTCGACGATACGGCCTGCTTTCATCACGATGACACGATGCGCCATCGCGCGCATCACCGCCAGGTCGTGCGTGATGAACAAATAGCTGAGCTTGTACTTCTTCTGCAGGTTCGTCAGCAGGGCGAGAACCTGCTTCTGGATCGAGACGTCGAGCGCGCTCGTGGGCTCGTCGAGCACCATCAGTTCCGGCTCCACCGCGAGCGCCCGCGCAATGGCAATGCGCTGGCGCTGACCACCCGAGAATTCGTGCGGATAACGCAGCATGGACTCCGCCGGCAACCCCACCTCCTCAAGCAGCGAACCGATGCGCGCACGGCGCGCCGGCCCCTCGAACTCCGGGCGGTGCACCACGAGACCCTCGCCGATGATCTGTTCCACCGTCATGCGCGGCGAGAGCGACCCGAACGGGTCCTGAAACACCACCTGCATGCGCGAATACAGTTCGCGCCGCGACCTGGGATTGCGCAGCGTCGAAAGCGGCATGCCGTCGATCAGGATCTCGCCCTGCGCCGGCCGGTTCAGGCCCAGCACCGTGAAGGCCAGGGTGGACTTGCCCGAGCCCGATTCGCCGACGATGCCGAGCGTCTCGCCGCGGCGCAGGCTCAGGTCCGCCTCGTGCACGGCGCGGAATTTCGTGCTGCCGAGGATCGAGCGCCAGCCCTTGGCGGCCGTGTGATAGTCCACGGCCACGCCCTTCACGTCGAGAATGGGGCGCGCGTCCTTCTCGACCGGATCGACCGCACGCCTGGGCTCGCTGTCGAGCAGGCGCTGCGTGTAGGGGTGCTGAGGATTCGAGAAGAGGGCTTCCGTGGTATTGGTTTCCACCAGCATGCCCTTTTCCATCACCGCGACGCGCTGCGCGAAGCGCCGCACGAGATTCAGATCGTGCGTGATCAGCAGCACGGCCATGCCGCGATCGGCCGCTTCCTGCTCCTGCAGTTCGATCAGCAGATCGACGATCTGCTGGCGCACCGTCACGTCGAGCGCCGTGGTCGGTTCGTCGGCCAGCAAGAGGCGCGGCCGGCAGGCAAGCGCCATCGCGATCATCGCGCGCTGGCGCTGGCCGCCCGAAAGCTGGTGCGGGAAGCTGTCGATCCGCCGCTCCGGTTCGGGAATGCCCGTGCGCCGCAAGAGCTCGATGCCGCGCTCGCGGGCTTCGTTGGGCCGCAGCCCCTCGTGCAGGCGCAGGCTCTCGGCGATCTGCTTGCCGATCGTGTAGAGCGGATTGAGCGCCGTCATGGGCTCCTGGAACACCATCGCGATGTCGGCGCCGCGAATGCCGCGCATCTGCTGCTCCGTTTTCTGCAGCAGGTCCTCGCCGTCGAACAGCATACGGCCGGACAGCTTCGCATGCTCGACGAGGCCGAGAATCGACAGCGCCGTCACGCTCTTGCCCGAGCCCGATTCGCCCACCAGCGCGACGCGTTCGCCGCGCTGCATCGAGAGGCTCAGTTCCTGCACCGCCACCTTTTCGCCGAAGCGTACCGAGAAGCGGTCAATTTCCAGCAACATACGGCTCATCACTTGCCTCCCCCGAATGCCGAACCCCTGGTGCGCGTGTCGAGCGCGTTGCGTAGCGCGTCGCCCATGAAGGTCAGCAGCAGCAGCGTGATGACGAGCGCCGCGAATGCCGAAATCGAAATCCACCATGCGTCGAGATTGTTTTTGCCCTCCTGCAGCAGTTCGCCCAGGCTCGGTGTGGGCGGCGGCACGCCGAGACCCAGGAAGTCGAGGCTCGTGAGCGAGAGGATCGCTGCGCTCATGCGGAACGGCAGGAAGGTAATCACGGGCGTGAGGCTGTTGGGCAGGATGTGCCGCCACATGATCTGCCAGTTCGAGAGGCCCATCGTGCGGGCGGCCTTCACGTAGTCGAGAGAACGGTTACGCAGAAACTCGGCGCGCACGTAGTCGGAGAGCACGAGCCAGCCGAACATCGAAAGCAGGATGAAGAGCAGCCACAAGGTGGGCTCGAAGATCGAGGCGAAGATGATGAGCAGATACAGATCCGGCATCGAGGCCCAGATCTCGATCAGGCGCTGCCCGATCAGGTCGGTGCGCCCCCCGTAGAAGCCCTGCACGGCCCCCGTGAGCACGCCGATCAGCACGCCCGATACGGTCAGCGCCATGGCCATCAGCACCGAGAGCCGGAAGCCGTACAGGAGGCGCGAGAGCACGTCGCGGCCGAACTGGTCGGTGCCGAGCCAGTTGTTGGCCGAGGGCGGCGCCGGAAACGGCCGCGTCGCGAAGTAATCGATCGTGTCGTAATGGAAGTGATTCGGCGGATAGATCGCAAAGTTGCTGCCCGCCGAAAGCCGGCCGCGGATATACGGATCGAGGTAGTTGGTCTTCGCGGGGAAGTCGCCGCCGAACAGCGTCTCTGGGTACTCCTTCACGATCGGGAAATAATAGTGCCCGTCGTAGCGCACGACGAGCGGACGATCGTTGGCCAGCACTTCGCCCAGCAGGCTGATGACGAAGAGCCCGCTGAAGATGATGAGGCTCCAGTAGCCGAGCCGCTGCGCCTTGAAGCGCAGCCACGTACGACGCCATGGGGAGACGGAGGCCGCCGGCGCGGCGGCCGCGGACGTCTCAGTGGTCCAGGCGGTTGAATTGGATGCGGGGGTCGACGAGGACATAGCAGACGTCAGCGATGAGTTTGGTGATAAGGCCGATCAGCGTGAACAGGAACAGCGAGCCCAGCACGACGGGGTAATCGCGGCGGATCACCGAGTCGTAGGAGAGCTGCCCCATGCCGTCCAGCGAGAACAGCGTCTCGATCAGCAGATTGCCGTTCAGGAATGCACCGACGAACGCGGCGGGCAAGCCGGTCAGGAGCGGAATCGCGGCATTGCGCAACACGTGTTTCCAGAGCACGTCGCGCTCGGGCGCGCCCTTGGCGCGCGCCGTCAGCACATACTGGCGGCCGATCTCCTCCAGGAAGGTGTTCTTGGTCAGGATCGTGACGATGGCGAAGTTGCCGACCACCGAAGCCGTCACCGGCAGCACGATGTGCCACAGATAGTCGAGCACCTTGCCGATCATGCTCAGGTCGTCGAAATTATCGGAGGTGAGACCGCGCATCGGGAACAACTGCCAGAACGTCCCGCCGCCGAACAGCATCAGCAGCAGCACGCCCAGCACGAAGCCCGGAATCGCGTAGCCCGTCAGCACGAGGGCGCTCGTTACCGTATCGAAACGCGAGCCGTTGCGCACCGCCTTCGCGATGCCCAGCGGCACCGCGATCAGGTAGGTGAGCAGCACCGTCCACAGGCCCAGCGTGATCGAAACAGGCATCTTCGAGCGGATCACGTGCCAGACGCTGTCGTGCTGGTAGTAGGACTGGCCCAGATCGAACGTCGCGTAGTTCTTCAGCATCAGGAAGTAGCGCGTAAGCGGCGGCTTGTCGAAGCCGAACTCTTTCTTGATCTGCTCGATCTGCTGCGGGTCGACCCCCTGGCTGCCGTGATAGCCACCGCCTCCGCTGCCGGTTTCGCCGCCGCGGCTCGCGCCGTGGCGCAACTGCGTCACCATCTGCTCGACCGGTCCGCCCGGCACGAATTGCGTAACGACGAAGGTCAGCGTGACGACGCCGATCAAGGTCGGCACCATCAGCATCAGTCGTCGGAGTATGTAAGCCAGCATGGATGATCCTCGATGCTCAATGTGATGCGGAACTGGCTGCAGGCGCGGCGTCCGCGGTCTGCGCATGGCTGCTTGCCGGCGGCGCCTTGACGAACCAGTAGTCGATGATCCAGTCCTCGTACTGATAGGTCGTGGGCACGATAGCCGGGTGGCCCAGCGTGGTCTTGTAGCCGATACGCGCGTTGGGCAGGTAGTACTCCGGAACGATCAGGTATTCGTTGATCAGCACGCGGTCGAGCGCGCGCGTGGCGGCCTCGAGATCGTCGAGCGTGTTGGCCTTGAGCACGTCCTGGATCAGACCGTCCACGGCTTTCGACTTGAGACCCGGGTAGTTCTCCGAACCGACCTGGTCCGCTGCGGCACTGCCGAAGCGGCGCAGCAACTCGGCGCCCGGAATCGTGACCGGCGCGTAGATGTAGGTCGTCATATCGAACTGGAAGTTGTCGATACGCTTCTGGTAGAGCGCGCTGTCGACCTCGCGAAAGCTCGTCTGGATGCCCAGCAGCGACAACGCCTGCAGATACGGCAGGCAGAGACGGTCCATGCCCGGCTGGTCGTCGAGAATCTCGACGGTAAACGGCGTGCCGTTCGCGTCGCGCAGCGCGCCGTCGCGATAGTGCCAGCCTGCCTCGGCAAGCAGATCGCGCGCCTTTCGCAAGTTGCCACGCAGCGAATTCGGCGGCAGCGTGTCGGGCTGCTTGATCATCGGACCGAACACGGCCGGCGGCAATTGGGCCCGATACGGTTCGAGCAGCGCCAGTTCCTTCGCGCCCGGCATGCCGGTCGCCGCGAACGGGCTCGCGTCGAAAAAGCTGTTGGTGCGGCGGTACTGACCGTACAGCAGCATCCGGTTCATCCAGTCGTAGTCGAAGCCGAGCGTCAGCGCCTGGCGCACGCGCGGGTCCTGGAACTTCGGCTCGCGCAGATTGAAGAACAAGCCCTGCATCTGCGCGGGACCATCGGGGAACGTCGCCCTCGCCAGCATGCCGTTGCGGAAGTTCTTACCGACATATTTGCGTGCCCAAAGCATCGAATAGTATTCCATACGGGCATCGACATCGCCGGCCTTGAAGGCCTCCAGCGACGTGTACTGGTCCGCATAGAGCTTGAACTCCACGCGCTCGAAGCGGTACATCCCGCGCCGCGACGGCAGGTTCGCCGCCCAGTAGTTCGGGTTGCGGCGATAGACGATCTGCTTGTCGTTCTTGCGCTGCTCAATCAGGTACGGGCCGCTGGCGATAGGCGGTACGTTGGAAATCTGGTCGAACGGCGGCCGCGTGCCGTCGGCGCGCATCCCCCATTTCGGCGAAAACACCGGCAGGTCGCCCGCGATCAGCGGCGCGTCGCGCTCCTTGCGGCTGAAGTCGAAGCGGATCGTGAGCCGGTCGAGCACCGTCGCACTCTTGATCACCGAGAATTGCGTGTTGAAGAGCGGCGAGGCCTGCGGGCTCGTCAGGGTATCGAACGAATATTTGACATCGGCGGCAGTGATCGGGTCGCCGTTCGAAAAGCGTGCGGCCGGGTTGATATGGAAAGTCGCCGAACTCAGGTCGGACGCCACCTCCACGTCGTCGGCAATCAGCGGATAGGCCGAGGCCAGTTCGTCCCAGCTGCGCTGCATCAGCGTATCGAACATCAGGTTCTGGATGTCCGGCGCCGGCGCGCCGCGCACGAGAAACGGATTGAGCGAATCGTAGCTCTGCAGGTCGTTGTAGTTTTCGAAATTCAGCGTGCCGTTGGCTGGCGCATCCGCGTCCGCGTAGTCGAAGTGCGTGAAGTTGTCCGGATACCTCGGCTGATCGTATTGCGCAATCGAAGGGCGCGCCTGTGCCGGCCCGGTGAATGCACCAAGCGTGCAGCACAGCGCCGCCGCGAAGGCCGGTGCCAAACATCGTGTCATCAAATTTCTCATCGGTCCCTGCTTCCTCACTGAACCGGATTGCCCGTTCGCGCACCCGATGCCGCTTGCGCGTCATGTCCGCCGCGTTCGGTCTGCGTGCGGGCGTCGTACCAGTATTCGATCACCCAGTCCACGTCCTGATAGGAGGTGGGCACGATCGCCGGGTGGCCAAAACCGGTCTTGTAGCCGACGCGCGTATTGGGCGCGTAATACTCGGGCACCATATAGTACGAATTCATCAGCACGCGGTCGAGCGCCCGCGTGGCGGCTTCGAGATCGTCGAGCGTGTTGGCCTTGAGTACGTCCTGGATCAGCCCGTCCACCGCCTTCGACTTGATGCCCGGATAGTTCTCCGAACCGACCTGTGTCGCGGCCGCACTGCCGAAGCGGCGCACCAGCTCGGCGCCGGGGATGGTCACGGGCGGATAGAGATAGGTGGTCACGTCGAAATCGAAATTATCGACTCGCTTCTGATAGAGCGCCGCATCGATCTCGCGAAACGTGGTGCGGATGCCGATCAGGTTGAGCGCCTGCATATAGGGCAGATAGAGGCGGTCCATGCCCGGCTCGTCGTCGAGAATCTCGATCGACATCGGGTTGCCGTTCGCGTCGCGCAGCGCGCCGTCGCGATAGTGCCAGCCGGCCTCGGCGAGCAGATCGCGCGCCTCGCGCAAGTTGCTGCGCAGCGAATTCGGCGGCAGCGTGGTGGGCTGCCGGATCATCGGTCCGAACACGGCGGCCGGCACGTCGGCGCGGTAGGGCTCGAGCAATGCCAGTTCCTTCGTGCTCGGCATGCCGCTCGCCGCGAACGGGCTTGCGTCGAAATAGCTTTCGGTGCGCCGATATTGACCATAGAACATCATTCGGTTCATCCAGTCGTAGTCGAACGCGAGCGCAAGCGCCTGCCGGACCCGCGGGTCCTGGAACATCGGCTTGCGCATATTGATGACCATGCCCTGCATCTGCGCCGGGCCGTCGGGGAATTCCCCCTTGTGCAGCAGCCCGTTGCGGAAGTTCTTGCCGATATACTTGCGCGCCCACTGCGTCGCGCTGTATTCGATGTTGAGGTCGACGTCGCCGGCCTTGAACGCTTCGAGCGTGGTGTAGATATCGGCGTAGAGCAGGAACGTGATCTTCTCGAAACGGAACATGCCGCGGCGAGAAGGCAGGTTCGCCGCCCAGTAGTTCGGGTTGCGGCGATACACGATCTGCTTGTCGTTCTTGCGCTGCTCGATCAGGTACGGGCCGCTGGCGATGGGCGGTACGTTGGAAATCTGGTCGAACGGCGGCCGCGTGCCGTCGGCGCGCATGCCCCACTTCGGCGAAAACACCGGCAGGTCGCCCGCGATCAGCGGCGCGGCGCGTTCCTTGCGATTGAAGTCGAAGCGGATCGTCAGCCGGTCAAGCACCGCCGCGCTCTTGATCACTGAGAACTGCGAATTGAACATCGGCGAGGCCTGCGGGCTCTTGAGCGTGTCGAACGAATATTTGACGTCCGCAGCGGTGATCGGATCGCCGTTCGAGAAGCGCGCGGCCGGGTTGATATGGAACGTCACCGAACCCAGGTCGGGCGCCACATCCACGTTGTCGGCAATCAGCGGGTATTCGGAAGCCAGCTCGTCCCAGCTACGCTGCATGAGCGTATCGAACATCAGGTTCTGGATGTCCGGCGCCGGCGCGCCGCGCAGCAGGAAGGGATTGAGCGAATCGTAGCTCTGCAGTTGGTTGTAGTTCGGGTACGTCAGTTCGCCATTGTCCGGAGCATTGGGGTCCGCATAGGCGAAATGCGTGAAGCCGGTTGGGTATTTCGGCTGGTCGTATTGGGCGATCGACGACGACGCCTGCGCCGGAGGCAGCGCCAGAGTCAGCAGCGCCGCAACGCCGGCAGCGATCCGGACGGTCTGATGCAGATACGCCTTCGCGGCGGCAAGCGCCCGCGCGGGCTGGAACATCGCTAGTGGCTTCATCGCTCAGTACGAATGCCCAGGCTTGTAGCCGGGGCATGTTTCATCCAGTCCAGTCGAGATAACGAACCGTCTGAATCGGTCTCGAAGAGTGTGGCTCTTTAAAAAAACCGCTCCGCCTTTCGGGTGGAAAGGCCGGAGCGGTATCGTTCTTCAGGCGTACTACGTCACGTCCTTAGAACTTGTACGTTGCGCCAATCTGACCGTAACGGCCGATGTAGTCGTACAGCGACGTGTCGTAGCCGGTCTGATAGAACGGGAAGTACGCAAAGTTCGGGTCGTACGGCGGCGCGCGGTTGAAGATGTTGTCGATGCCGGCGTACAGCGTCCAGTGCTTGAAGCCCGTATAGCTGGCCGTCAGGTTGAACACGCTGAACGAACTGATTTCCGTCGGAATGCCAGGCGTACCGAACTCCGACTCCTGAGCCGTGTTCGCGTACGGTCCCGTGTAGTTCCAGGTCAGAGCCGCATTCCACTGGCGGTTGGGCGACAGCCACGAGACCGTCGTGTTGCCTCTCCAGCGCGGGAACGAACCGCCGAATGAGAGCGACAGGGAGCTGTTGTTGCCCGCTGCGTCGGTCGCGCCATTCGCAAGGCCCGAAGTCTCGAAGTGCCAAACATAGGCCCAGTCCGTCGACAGCGAGAAGGTACCGAGCTTCGTCGGCAGCGCCTGATGGAAGGTCGCCTCGAAGCCGTCCGTGTGCAGATACGAGAAGTTGACCAGCTCCGAATTAACGTAGTCGATCACGTTGGTATTCGGATTACGCACCACATTCGCTGGATTGTTCGCATCCACCGTCGGCTGCAGCGGCGCAATACCGATCACGTTGGTCACGTCGATCTTGTACCAGTCGAAACCGAAGTCCGTGTTATGTACCGGCGACAGTTCGAAACCGACGTTGTAGTTCTTCGTACGCTCGGGCTGCAAATTCGGGTTGCCGTGCATCAGCTCCGCAACGCTCACATCCTGACCGTACTGGGCGCTGGCCGAATCGGTATCGATCGCGTTTTGCGAACCCAGCGACGCGCCACGCGACGATTCGACCAGGGTCGGCGCGCGGAAGCCACGGTTGTACGACGCGTAGGCCGTGAACGCCTGGGCAGGCTGATAGCGCAGGGCAAAGCGCGGCGAGAACGCACCGCCGAACTGGTTGTAGTAGTCGTAGCGGCCGGCCTGGCTGAACGTCAGGTTCTTGATGATGGGGATGTCGATCTGATAATAGACCGCGGCCACATTCCGGCTGTCATCGGCCGACTGCAGCGGAATACCTGCAATGATCGTCTGACCCGTATCGGTGCCAGTCGGGTTCGAGATGTATTCGCTCTGATGCTGGAACTGCGCACCGAAGCCCACGCCCACGTCGCCCGTCGGCAGGTGGAACAGATTCGGCGTCGAAATCGTTGCATCGACAACATCGAGCTTCGAAAGGGCCATGTAGTTCGCGTCGCTGAACAGGCCGTTCAAGCCGTTCGGCGTCATCGACGGATTGGCGAAGTCAAAGCCACCGGCCAGAATATTCTGATACGCCTGCGCATTCATCACATTCGTATCGGTAACCGAAACTTCGCTCTGCGAATGGCCATAGCTCGCCTGCCAGTTCCAGTCGCCCCACTTCTGCGTATCGAACTGTCCCTTCAGGCCCGTCGAAAACGCCCAGAAGTTGGAGTATGAATTCACACCTTCCGGTACATTCGGGAAGATGTAGTTGAGCGGCGTTGCGGCGCCGGTCGGGTTATACGGATTGCTCGCCGGAACCACGTTGTTCACGGCCACCAGCCCCGTCCCGGGCGAGTACGTCAGCGGCGAGCTCAGGCCGTTGAAGAACGCCGGTCCAGTCACGATCGAACTCGTGCCGTAGCTGTCCCAGATGTCCGCAAACGCCTGAACGTTGTCGTTGATCTTGAAATCGCCGTGAACCTTGATGTTCGCGTGCTCGCTCTCCGGCGCCAGCGAATCGAGGCTGCTGGTGTTGTAGGCGCAGCCCGTACCGGCCTGGAACGCACCCGGGATCGAGTTGGCGGTCGAGACCGTCTTGCCGCCGTACGGGCAGGGACTCAGCGCCTGCGGGCCCGTCGCGGTCTGCCAGAAGGACGGCGCCTGGTTGTTGCCCAGCGGGAAGAGCTGGCTGGACGTGGTATCGCGCTCGTCGAGGCTGATGCCGCTCGTGTGCTGGTAGCTCGCGGCGGCCGTGATGTTGTAGCCGTCCGAAGTCAGATTGCCGAAGCCGCCGAGAATGTTGAACTTGCTCGTGCCTGCGCCGCCATGCTGTGCGCCGCCGAGGCTGCCGTCCAGTTGCAGACCCTGATAGTCGTGCTTGGTGATGATGTTCACCACGCCTGCGATTGCGTCCGAGCCGTATTGGGACACCGCGCCCGTCTTCACGATCTCGATGCGGTCGATCATGTTGAGCGGCAGCGCGTTCAGGTCGACGAACGAATCGGTGAAGTTCGTGTTCAGCGCGTAAGGCGCTACGCGCTGACCGTCGATCAGCACGAGGGTGTACTTTTCGGAAAGGCCGCGCAGTGCAATACCCGCACCGCCCGGCGCCGTGCTGTACGTGTAGTTGTCGCCCCAACTGCTGGCCGAGTTGGCCGCCGTCGAGCGCAGGTAGTCGGACACCGTGGTCGCGCCGCTAGCCTGAATGTCTTTCTGCGAGACGACCTGCACCTGCTGGAAGCCGGTCTTGTCCGACTGCCGGATCAGCGAGCCGGTCACCTGGAACGTCTTCAGTTGCTTGACGTTCGACTGGCCCGTCGTACCGGCCGCGGTACTGCCCGCGCTGGCAGCGCTGGTGCCATTGGTGCCGGCAGCGGCGCCAGCCGTATTACCTGTCGTGCCCGTGTCGGCTTGCGCCGTAGTGATCGCCGCAGGCGCAGCCGGCGCAGCGCTCGCCGCACCGCCGCTGGCGGCCGGTTGGCTCTGCGCGAACGCCGGCACGGCCATCGCCGCCGACAAGGCTACTTCAGCCCAGATTATTCTTCGAATGGCTAGCGCCAATACCCTTTGTTTCACGTTTTTTTCCCCTTCTCACTCGTCAGTCACGCCCACTTCGGTTTATGCGAAGCAAGGTCTCGTGAACCCCGCTGCTCCTTTTGACGACGCTGTCGCGCCGCGCCCTTTCTTGCCTTGCTGGATCCGCCACCGGCCGACCCGCGCGCTGCAGAGCGTTTTGCGCACATAAAGCGTCGACGACGACACGGTGAATCACTCGAACATCCATTCGCATCGGACTACTAATTCATTGCAATGGCTTGCAACTGCATTTCATGCTGTCCGCGACCCGACGTTGTCTTATGCGTCTTCCGGGCGCCCCTGTTGAGCTTTTCCGCCCGGAATGCCCTTCCTTACATTTATTTTGCATTACTGAAAGACTGCTTCCGGCTCATGCGGCCGGATCATTCCCTGTACCGCTCAAAACAGCTTCGGCGTGCCCACCCAGACGAACACGCTTTCCTCGTCGGCCGTATTGGCCCATTCGTGCGGCACCGCCGATTCGTAATGGGCCGTGTCACCGGCCTGCAACACAAAGGTTCTACCTTCGAGCTTGAGCGACACCTCGCCGCTCATTACATACATGAACTCTTCCACGGCCGCAGTCGCGACTTCCGAAGGCGCTTCGCCCACCGGCATCCGCACGAGATGCGCCTCCAGCAACTTGTTGCCGCCCGAGCCGGTCAGCCGGCCGAACTGGTTGCCCGAGCCCGCGAACCCGAAGAACTTCAGCTCGTCGCTTCTGGCCACGGTCTGCGCCTCGTTCTGAGTCTCGACGAAGTACTGCACGGTCACGCCGAGCGCTCTGGCGATCCCCGAAAGCGTCGCGATCGAGGGCGTAGCATGGCCGCGTTCGACCTGAGACAAAAACGGCTTCGAAATCCCCGCCAGCGTGGCCGTCTCCTGCAGCGTGCGCTTGAGCCGCTGGCGCAACGCCCGAATCCTGCTTCCAATCGCTGCTACTACTGCCTTGTTATCGAGTGGCGAAACCATAGCAAGCCAGAAACCACGCGTCAAAATTTGTTTGATGTTGCCAAATTGTTTTCCTCATGGTCGACACGCCTGCCCCGCCCGCTTTTGCGAACCGGAACCGGTTGTCTCACGACGGAAAGCCCGGGACCGGTCGCCCTCGCCAGTCGATTTGGACTCCTTACCCTAATTGGTGGTGTACCGCATTTCCTCCGCGGCCCGCGGCGCCCACCGGGCGCGACGGGCCGCCAGTCTTTCCCTTACGACTTCGACGCCACCAGAATCCAGAGCTGGGCGAGATCCGCACTGCCGTCGGTGCCCTTCACGTTGCGGAACACCTGCACGGCCTTCGCCTTCTGCCCGGCGAAGTAGTACGCCTCGCCCAGACGCAGTTGCGCGAGATCCAGGTGGTCCAGGCCGCCCTTCGCAATGAGCGCCTGCATGGCGGCGATACCTTGCTGCGCCTGCCCGGCGAACACCTGGTTGAAGGCCGCATCGAACGGCGCAACCGGATTGCCGTTCTGGTCCGCGCCGGACTGCGTGCGCTTCGCGGCAAGCGCCTGCAGGCGATGTTCGCGGTCCGCCTGCGCGTCGTGGCCCAGCACGCCTGAGGCGAAACCCTGATCGATGACCTGCTTGCCTTCAGCCGTCGACCCCGAAACGAGCGCGAGCTGCGTCATCTCCATGTAGTCGTCCGCCGTCGTGAGCGACCCCGTCGCGCGACGCAGGCGATACGTGTCCACGTCCAGCGCGCCCAGATAACCCGGCTTGCTGCGAACCGAATGCAGCAGGTCGTCCCAGTACGATTGCTTCGGGTGATACGCCACCAGCTTCTCGAGCGCGCCGCGGTAGGCACCCTGATCGTTGGCATGCTGCGCGCACGTGCCCAGCAGTTGCAGTTGCTCTTCGTCGGGCACGTGGCCCGCGCGCACCTGCGAGTCCACGCTCGCGTTCAGCAGACGCACGGCACTCGCATAGTCGCCCGACAGGTAGTACGACTCCACCAGCAACGTTCCCATCTGCGCATCCGTACCGCCAGCCTTCTGGTAGCGCTGCGCGACCTTGATCGCCTGCGCATAGTTCTTCTGCTGGAAGTACAGGCCCGCCAGCGCCGCCGTGGTCTGCTGCTCCTCCGCGCCCTTGAGCTGGCCGCTCGCGAGCAGCGACTCGTAGGCCTGGGCCGCCACGCCGTTTTCGCCCGCAGCCATCGCCGCGGCGCCGCGCATTTCCTCGACCATATAGGTCTCGTAAGGCGTCTTGTTCGGCACGGCCGCCGCCTGCGCGATCTTGCCGAGCGCGCCCTGGTAGTTGTGCGCGCGATACAGCGTCTGCGCGTCGTTCAGCGGCTTCGCCACGTCGGGGCGCAACGTGTCGGCCGCGCGCGCGGCCGCCGGCAGCACGGCCAGTGCCGACAGTCCGCTCACCGCCAACGCCAGCGCGGCTTTCTTCAAACGATCAGGAAGGCTGCTCACTCTCATTTCCTCACTACATGTACTGCTCGTTGCCGATCAGGCCGATCTTCGTCGCCCCTTCCCGCTGCGCCGCCGCCAGCACGGCCGCTACGTCCTTGTACGGTGCGAGCCGGTTCGGACGCAGGTGAATCTCCGCCTGGTCCGGTTCGGCCGCAACTTGCGAGAACTTCTGCTCCAGCGTCGCCTCGTCGGGCACGAGCGTGCCGTTCCAGGTCGTGGTGCCGTCGAAGTCGATATCGATCTGCACCACCTCCGGCTGCACTGCCGGCGGCGGCGGATTACCCACCGGCAGATTCATCTTCACCGCGTGCATCTGGATCGGAATGGTGATGATCAGCATGATCAGCAGCACCAGCATCACGTCGATCAGCGGCGTGGTGTTGATGTCCACCATCACTTCCGGTTCACTGCTCCCGCCGCCCGACGATACGTTCATGCCCATAACCGCCCTCTCCTTACCCTTAGCCGCCGCGCGCCGGCGGCTCCGTAATGAATGACACCTTCGCGATACCCGCGCGCTCGCACGACGTGATCACGCGGCCGATGAACTCATAGCGCGTGTTCTGGTCGCCGCGGATGTGCACTTCCGGCTGCGGCGTCTGCGCGGACGCCGTCTTCAGGCGCGCGAGCAGCGTCGGCGCATCGATGTGCTGCTCGTACCAGAAGAAGTCGCCATCGCGGTTCACCGCGATCTCGATGCTCTTCGGCTGCGTCTGCAGCGGCGTCACCGTCTGCTTGGGCAACTCGAGCTTCACCGTATGCGTCACCACCGGAATCGTGATCAGGAAGATGATCAGCAACACCAGCATCACGTCGACGAGCGGCGTGGTGTTGATGGACGAGATGACTTCGTCCTCGTCGCCTTCGCCTCCAACGCTCATGGCCATGGCGTGCCCCCTTGCTCAGTCAGCCATCGCGGTGGTGCGTGCCGTATTGCGAGCACGCTTGCCGCCCGCCAGCACGACGGCGTGAAGCTGCGCGGCGAAGGCACGCACGCGCTCCATCACGGCCTTGTTGCGGCGCACGAGGAAGTTGTAGCCCAGCACGGCCGGCACCGCGACCGCCAGACCGATGGCGGTCATGATGAGCGCTTCGCCGACGGGGCCCGCGACCTTGTCGATCGACGCCTGGCCTGCGATGCCGATGGCGGTCAGCGCGTGATAGATGCCCCACACCGTGCCGAACAGGCCGACGAACGGCGCCGTCGAGCCGACCGTACCGAGGAAAGCAAGACCATCCTGCAGGCGATTCGAAACACTGGTGATCGAGCGCTCGACCGACACGTCGATCCACGTGTTGCGGTCCACGGTTTCGAGCAGGGCTTCGTCGTGGTGCGCGCCGGCATCGATCGCAGTTTCGGCGATGAAGCGGAACGGCGACGTCTCTTCGAGCTGCTTCGCGCCTTCGGCGAGCGACGGTGCGCTCCAGATCTGTTCGTCGGCGATCTTCGCGCGGCGGTTCGCACGGAACTGCTCGAAGAACTTGGTGATCATGATGTACCAGCTACCCATCGACATGATGACGAGCAGGATCAGCACGAAACGCGCGACGAAGTCGCCGTTCTTCCAGAGGGCGCCGAGGCCGTAGGGGTTGGTGACCGTCTCCGAGGTCGCCGGAGCGGGCGGCGGCACGGCCTGGTCGGCGGCGGCCGACGCGACGGGCGCCGGTGCAGCCGTGCTCGCGTCCGCGCTGGACGCCGTGGCAGGGGCCGATGCGGCAGCGGTGGCGTCGCTAGCCTGCGCGTTGGCAAGCTGTGGTGCGATAAAGGTATCAACCGTGGCGACGGCGATCAACATGCTGGCCGCCAGTGCGGCATAGGAACGCTTCTTCATGCGTGCTCCAGTTCATCCGTTAGAACTACTAAAACGTGAGTAATGACATTCATCCGGTGCGGATTGCGTGCTCGATCAGTTCAGCGTGAACGAGAACGGAACCTGCACACGCACCGGCTGCCCCTGCGAAATGCAATTGAACTTCTTCACCGCGTTGAACGCCGCGCCGTCGAGGCTGCTGTCCTCGGACGACTTGGCCACGCGCTCGTTCGTGATATGGCCTTGCGGGTCCACGACGAATTCGATGAGGACGTCGCCCGTCACGTTGTTTTCCTGCGCCTCCTTCGGATAAGCGATCGAACCGCGGATCTCGTCCGAATTCGGGCACACCACGCCCACTTCATGGCTCACCGGCTTGGCGGCCGGCGCGGGAGGCGCCGGCGGCGCGGTCACCGGCGCGCTGACGACGGGCGCGGCCTGGTGCGTGATGGTCGGCTGGGGCGGCGCCTGCACCGGCACTTCGGGCGGCGGCACGAACGGCGGCGGCGGCGGCGCGAACTTCGGCGGCGGCAACTGCACGACGGGCAGCGGCGGGGGAGGCGGCGGCTTCACCGGCTCGATGATCTTCGTTTCGATGGGATGCTGGATGACCTGCACGACCTTGTTGGCAAGACCATTGACCAGCGCATAGATGAGCACCACATGCAGGGCGATCACTGCCGCGATGCCGCCATAGCGGCGCGCGGGATTCTGCTGCTTGCGTCCGTATTCGCGCGGACGGCCAGGCATGCCCGGCCGACCGGACCCGGCTGGAACATCCACTTGCACTTTCATCACCACCTTCGCTCCCTCGGGCGCCGGGCGCCCCTTTTCTTTACCGCAGCGAACCAGTTTCGAGGTCTGACGGTCGAACTTCAGGAACGTCGGACCACACTTTCAATCGGACTACGAAACGGATACGGACGACCGCAGCGGCAAATCCTTCTGTCTCGCCGGAACCCGGAGGCAAGCCATCCTTGCCAGACTGACGATAAGTAGTACTAACCCTGGTGTTCGGGTTTACGAGAATTTTTCCGACAGCCCGCTCATATCGTCCGTGAAATACCGCCAGCGATAATGCGCAACATAGGCGTGTTTCAGTTTCGTTTCAGCGTTCGGAAAGATAGCAAGACAAAAACAGAATGAGCAAACTTTTTTTGATGGGAGAATACGGTGTTTAGAAGAATGGCTCTAAGAGACGGTTTCATAAAGGCTGTTGAGTTCGCTGAAGAGTGTTCCAGCAGAT
>NZ_JBANLK010000076.1:0-22029 GCF_054968425.1 Paraburkholderia sp. AV2 | reverse complement strand
TAGGTGCCGCCCCGCACAGGGGCAACCCTGGCAGACCACCACGAACACAAGGAAAGGCCAAAACAGCAAGCCCCTCCACAAATCACAATTTCAAAACACTCTTAGACCGCTTTAGCGGCCCAAAGCCACCCTGCACAGCGCCTGCGGCTGCCCCGCCACAGGGGCACGAAACGAGAATAGCCCCCCAGCCAGCGGCTCACGCACCAACATTCCGGTGTCCAGCCCCTTACGCGCCGTGGTCGCGTAGACCGTGCGCAAATCATCCCCGCCGAAGGCAAGCTTGGTCACATTCGAACAAGCAAACACCACCCGCCCCACGCGCGCGCCGTCCGGCGCATAACGCTCGATCCGGCCGCCGCCAAACGAGGCGCTCCACACATACCCCTGCGAATCCACCGCAAGCCCGTCCGGATAACCAGGCTCCGCATGCGCAGCAAACAACCTGCGTCCCGTAAGCTCGCCATCGCCGGCCACGTCGAACGCGTAGATCGCCCGCTCCAACGTATCGACGTGATATAGCGTGCGGCCATCGGGCGACATGGCCGGCCCATTCGTGATGACGTATCCACGATCCTGCACGCTCATCGCCCCATTGAAATCGACGCGATAAAGAACACCGCTATGAGACGTCTCCGCGTCATCCATCGAGCCGAACCAGAGACGGCCCTGCGCGTCGACATAACCATCGTTCAGGCGATTGCCGGGCCGCTCCGTTTCCACCGGCGCGGCCAGCACGAAGCTACCCTCCTCGGGCATAAAGCGATGCAGGCCGCCCTGCAGGCCCGCCAGCATCGAACCATCCTCATGCGGCACCACGAAGCCCGGCTGCGCCGGCGCGCTCCAACTCTGCCGCGCCCCCGTATCGACGTTGAAACGATGTACCTGGCACCGCTTGATATCGACGAAGTAGACCGAACGCTCGCGCGCCACCCAGACCGGCCCCTCGCCCAGTTGCGCGCCGGCCTCCCACACGCAGACGGGTGTGATCGCATTCATTCGCCGTACCAACCCGCATCCACGAAGTAATCGCGGCCCGTGCAGCGGGCAGCATCGTCCGAGGCGAGGAACAGTACCATGCGTGCAACGTGCTCGGGATCGATGCGCTCGTGCAGGCACTGCTGCGCCATGATGCGCGCCTCGCTTTCGCTGGACTGCCACAACTGCATCTGGCGCGGCGTGCGCACCGCGCCGGGAATGACGCAGTTCACGCGGATCCCGTAGTCGCCCAGATCGCGGGCAAGCCCGCGCGTGAGCCCTTCGATAGCGGCCTTCGCCGTCATGTAAACCGAGAGCCGCGGCGAAGCGAGATGCCACGAAATCGAGCCGAGATTGATGATCGAGCCGCCGCCAAGCTGGCGCATGCCTTCGGCCACCGCCTGCGCGCAGAAGAAGTGATGACGCAGGTTGACGGCCATGCGGTCGTCCCAGTAGCTCGCTTTCACGTCGCGCACGTCGTGACGGTCGTCGTTGGCCGCGTTGTTCACGAGCACCTGCACGGGTCCCGCCGCGCTCGCGATATCGGCGAAGCAGGTTTCGAGCTGTGCAATGTCACGCAGGTCGCAGCGCCGGTAGACCGGTGCGTGCTTCGCCTCGCGCAGCGAATGCGCGAGGGACGCCGAGGCGTCGTCGGCTACGTCGAGGAAGAACACGCGGGCGCCCTGCGCCGCGAACGCCTCGACCATGGCGGCACCAATGCCCGTGCCGCCGCCCGTCACCACCACCACCTTGTCGAAAAGGCTCGGGTAAATCGCGTAAGACATGGTTGCTTCTGTTCCTGAGTTCGAAAGTAAAAAGGAATTCGGCCAGGGGGCGCTGCCTCAGATCACCTGGACGTCGCTCACCATACGCCAGTCGCGCTCCAGCGTGCGAGTCGCATTGCCGGTCACCGCAAGCGTCGCGTTCAGATGGATGTCGCGGCTCGAACTGCCGATCATCAGATCGAAGTCGCCAGGCTCCACGATACGCTCGCCGCGTCCGTCGGTGAAATTGAGCATGTCCACCGGCAGGCGCACGCGCACGCGTGCCTTCTGGTGCGCCTCCACCGTGACCCGCGCGAAGGCCTTGAGCTCCTTCACGGGGCGCGACGTCGAGGCAAGCCGATCGCGCACGTACACCTGCACGACCTCGTCGCCGGACCGCTCGCCCATGTTTTCGAGCGTGAAGCTGAATTCGAACGTGCCGTCTTCGATCGGTGCGTCCGCCACGGCCAGTTGCAGATCCCCGTAGCTGAAGCGCGTATAGCCCAGCCCGAAGCCGAACGGATAGCGCGAGCCGAAGTGCCACGCAATCGGCGTCCCCGCGCTCTTGAGCCGATGATTGTAGACGTAGGGCACGGCGCCCGCGCTCGTCGGGACCGAAAGCGGCAAACGGCCGCCGAAGTTCGCCTGACCGGTCAGCAATTCGGCCAGCGCCTCGGCGCCGCGCTCGCCCGGCGCGAAGGCCATCGCCTGAGCGGCAAGACGCTCTTCCTGCCCGCCGAGGTTATAAGGACGGCCGCCCGTCATCACGACCACAGTGGGCGTGCCGGTGGCGATCACCGCGTCGACAAGGGCCTGCTGCACGCCCGGCAACGCGAGGCTGTCCGTGTCCGACCCTTCGCCGACGGTGCCCGACTGAAACAGTCCGGCGAGGTCGCCCACGAACACGATGGCCACATCGGCGCCGCGTGCGGCCTGCGCCGCTGCCGCGATGCGCGAGGTATCGCCGCTGAGCAGTTCGTCGTGAGTACTGAGCTTCTCCGTGCCCGGCGTCACGTCGCCGGGGAACACCGGCGCGCCCGCGCGACGCTCTTCGATAATGGCGCAGCCCTTCTCGTACACCACCTGCGCTTCGCCGAGCGTCTCGCGCAGCGCCTGCAGCGGGGTTTTCATGGAAGAGGTCGACTGCTCGCCGCTATTGATGAGGTGCACCGGGAAGCTATAGCCCGCGAGCAAGGCGAGCGGATCGTCGGCGGTCGGTCCGATCACCGCAACCTTCTGCCGGCCATCGTTGGCGAGCGGCAGAACGCCTTCGTTGCGCAGCAGCACGACCGACTGGCGTGCAACTTCCTGCGCGACATCGCTCGCCTCGGCACTGCTCAGGTTCACGCGTTCTGGATCGGTGTACGGATGCTCGAAGAGACCGATATCGAACTTCACGCGCAGCACGCGTGTTACGGCCGCGTCAATAGTCGCCTCGCTGATCTCGCCGCGCGCTAGCGCTTCCTTCAGGTGCAGCGCGCACTCGTGCCCCGGGAGTTCGACGTCGAGTCCGGCATTGAACGACTGGGCCGCCGCCTCGGCGGCATCGCGCGCCACGCCGTGATGCGTATAGAGCAGGTTGACGGCGGCATAGTCCGCCACGATCAGGCCGTCGAATCCCCATTTGTCGCGCAACACGCCCTGCAGCAGTTCGCGGTTCGTGTGGCACGGCACGCCGTCGATGTCGTGATAGGCCGGCATCACCGAGCCCGCGTGAGCGAGCTTGACCGCCATCTCGAAGGGCAGCATGAAAGTGTCGTTGAGCTCGCGCGGCCCGACATGAACCGGCGCGTGATTGCGCGCGCCTTCGCTCGCCGAATGGGCGACGAAGTGCTTGAGCGTCGCGACGAGGTCGCGGCGCTCGCCCTGCAGCCCTTGCACGTAGTGGCAGGCCATCACGCCCACGAGGTACGGGTCCTCGCCGAACGTTTCCTCCGTGCGGCCCCAACGCGGGTCGCGCGAAACGTCGAGCACGGGCGCGAGCCCCTGATGACAGCCGATCGAGCGCGCCTGCTCGCCGATCACCTCGCCCACGCGGCCGATCAGCGCCGGATTCCACGTTGCCGCGTAATTCAGCGGCGAGGGGAACAGCGTGGCGTCCTTGATCATCAGGCCGACGAGGCACTCTTCGTGCGCCATCACCGGGATGCCCAGACGCGTGCCCTCCACCATCTGGCGCTGCAGCGCGTTCAGCGCCTTCACGCCCTCCTTCGGGTCCACGGTATGGGTGCCAAGCGGCCGCGTGACCTGCCCGAGACCGTGACGCAGCAGCGTTTCGAGCGGCACGCCCGTGTCGCGCTGGGCGAAGTCCTCGCTGCGCCATTCGTGACGGCCGTCTTCGCGAAGCTTCAGCCATACGGCGTGCAGTTGCGCAATCTTCTCGTCCAGCGTCATGCGCGCAAGCAGGTCGGCTACACGAGCCTCGGTCGGTGCGTCGGGCCGACGGTAAACCGGGGTCTCGCTGGTGTGTTGAAGCGACATCCATTCACTCCTGACAATTGGGTTCGCAGGCAGCCGGGAGGCGCCTATACGATTAGCATTACTGATTGAAAGATCACGACGCCCGCTCTGCGGCGGACCCCGGAAAACTCAGGCGAGACGCTTCAATGCCGCTTCAATGCCGCTTCAATGCCGCTTCAACGCGATATCGCGGTCGTCGAACACGTGGCACGCCTCGGCCGGCAACGCGAGACTGACCGTATCGCCGTAGCTCAGCGTGCTGTCGCCCGCAATCTTCGCGATCAACGCCCCCGCGTCATGAGCCAAAGGCTCCGCGTGCACGTAACTGTGTTCGCCCATGCGCTCGACCAGCTTCACGCGGCAAGCCAGCGTCTGCTCGTTGCCTGCGTCCACCGCCAGGCGCAGATGCTCGGGGCGCACGCCAAGCGTCACCTTCATACCCACGCTCGCGCCGGCCGCATCCACGCGGGCACGCACGCGCTCGCCGCTTGCCAGCGCGATCACCACGCCGCCTTCGTCGGCTGCGGCCACGGTTCCCGCGAGGAAGTTCATCTTAGGGGAGCCGATGAAGCCGGCAACGAAGCGGCTCCTCGGATGGTGGTACAGATCGAGCGGCGCGCCCACCTGGGCAATGCTGCCGTGCCGTTCCATGTTCGCGCCGGTCTGCAGCAGCACGATGCGGTCGGCCAGCGCCATCGCCTCCACCTGGTCGTGCGTGACGTACACGGCGCTGGCTTCGCGGAACTCGCGATGCAGCCGCGCGATCTCCGTGCGCGTCTGCACGCGCAAAGCCGCGTCGAGGTTAGAGAGCGGCTCGTCGAAGAGGAACACACCCGGCTCGCGCACGATCGCGCGTCCGATCGCCACGCGTTGACGTTGGCCGCCCGACAGCGCGGCCGGACGCCGTTCGAGCAGCGCATCGAGCTGCAGCGCCGCGGCGGCGCGCCGGACCTTCTCGTCGATCAGCGACTTGTCCATCTTCGCCTGGCGCAGGCCGAACGCCATGTTTTCGTAGACGCTCATGTGCGGATAGAGCGCGTAGTTCTGGAACACCATCGCGACGCGGCGCTTCGCGGGCAGAACGTCGTTCATCCGTTGCCCGTCGATATGCAGCTCGCCACCCGTGATCGATTCGAGGCCCGCGATCATGCGCAGCAGCGTGGACTTGCCGCAGCCGGAGGGCCCCAGAAAGACGCAGAACTCGTTCTTGCCGATTTCGAGGTTCGCGTCGCGGATCACCGCGTGGCCATTCGCATAGGCCTTCTGTACGTTCGTGAGGGAAATGCTTGCCATGTCGTGTTATGCGAAGTTCGGTAGGCGGGCCGCATGGCCGCGCGGTTTCGTCTCGTGCGCTCGATGCCCTTGCGCGTCAGCCCTTCAGCGATCCGGCCATCATGCCCTTGATCACGCGCTCCTGGCCGAACGCGTAAGCGACGATCAGCGGCAGCGAGGTCAGCGTGACCACCGCCAGCATCGCGGGCACGTTGGACGAGTACTGCCCCTGGAAATCCCAGATGGCGAGCGGCAGCGTGCGATGCTCGGGCGTGGACGTCAGCATGTAGGCGAAGATGAACTCGTTCCACAGGCCAATGCCGTTGTAGATCGCCACAGTGGCGAGCCCCGGCCCCGAGAGCGGCAGGAAGATGCGCCAGAAAATGCTGAACGGACCGCAGCCGTCGAGCTCCGCCGCCTCTTCCAGCTCGCGCGGAATCTGCCGCATGAACTCGGAGAGGATGAAAATCGACACCGGCAGACTGAGCGCAACATAGGGGCCAATCAGCGCGAACGGCGTGTCGTAGAGTCCCAGATTGCGCGTGAGCAGATAGATCGGCACCAGCGTGGCGTGCAGCGGCACGATCATGCCCGCCACCACGAGCCCGAAGAGCATCTTGTTCAGCGCGAACTTCATGCGCGCGAAGGCATACGCGGCCATCGCGCTCACCAGCACGATCAGGACCACGGAAACGCCCACCACGAACACGCTGTTGCGGAAGTACGTGAAATACGGCCCTTCGAGCACCGCGGCGTAATTGCCGAAGTACAGGTGCGCGGGCGGCGCCCAGACTGGCGACGAATACGTCTCGTCCTGGGTCTTGAGGCTCGTTGCGACCACGAAAAGAAACGGCAGCGTGGTGACGGCCAGCCAGATCAAGGCCAGCAGCGGCACGCCCATGCGCAGGTTCGGAATGCGAAGTGCTTTCGTCGTCATGGCTCACACCTCGGTTGCGTAGCGGCGCGTGAAACGCAGCGACACCGCGGCGACCGCACAGACGATGATGAACATCGCCGAGCCGATCGTGCTGCCGTAGCCGAGCTGAAACGAGCTGAACACGGTGCGGTACATATAAGTGGCCATCAGTTCCGACGAACCCTCCGGCCCGCCTCCCGTCATCACATAGATGAGATCGAAGTAACGCAGCGAACCGAGCACGGAGAGCAGCACGGCGGTACGCACGGTGCCCTGCAGATGCGGCAACTTGATGCGCCAGAAGAGGGTCCATTCGGAGGCGCCGTCGAGCCGCGCGGCCTCGTTGACCTCGGCGGGCATCGACGAAAGGCCGGCAAGGAACAGGATCATGTAGAACGGCGTGTTCTGCCAGCAGATCACGGCAATCGTGGAGGCGAGCGAGAGATGCGGGTCGCCGAGCCAGTCCTGCGCAAGCGCGTCGAACCCGAGCGCGCGCAGCCCGACATTGAGCGGGCCGAAGTTCGGATCGTAGACGTTCTTGAACAGCACGCCGATCGCCACGCTCGACATGAGCAGCGGCAGGAAGTAGAGAATCTTGAGCAGGCGCGAACCGCGCCCGGCCTTTTCGAGCAGCACCGCCAGCGCAAGCGCAATGGGCAGCTCGACGACGATCGACGTCACGGCGAGAATCACGTTGTTCGCGAACGCCTGCCAGAACACGGTATCGTGTGCGAGATGGACCCAGTTCGAGAGCCCCACGTAGCGGGCGTTGCTGCCCAGGCCGTTCCAGTCGAGCAGCGAAAGCCGCAGGCTGGAGATGAGCGGATAGAGCAGGAACACCGCGAGCAGCGCAATCGCGGGCGCAAGAAACACGGCGGCGACGAGCCCTTGCGTGGAGATGCGCAGACGGCGTTCGGGTACGGCGGAAAGGACGATGTTCACGAGCTTGTCTGCCTGCCGGCGCTTTTTACGGCGCCGGCAGGACTTTCCTGTGGGACGGTCTCTGTCTCTGTCGATCAGCTACCCGCTTTCGCGGCGGCTTCCATCTGCTGCGCGGCGGCCTCAGGCGTCACCGAAAGACCGAACAGCGACTGCGTGGTGTCCTTGTGCAGTTCGCCAAGGGCCGGCGGCAGGGCCTGGTCATACCAGAGCTGGACGTTCGGCGCGTCCACGATCAGGGTCTGCAGACGCTTGAGGAACGGATCGTCGATCTGGATGTTCTTGACCGGCGGAATCTTGTGATCGCCCACGCGCGCCTGCATCGACTGATCGTCGGTCAGGGCCTGGATCAGCTTGAACGCCTTCTCCGGATACTTGCACTCGGTCGAGACGCTCAGGAAGCCGTCTCCCACCGTGCCGATCACGTCGCGCGGATCGCCCTTGCCGCCCGGCACGCTCGGGAACGGGAAAAAGTCGAGCTTCTTCGAGAACGCCGGGTCTTCGTTCGCGATCGTGGACGCTTCCCAGCCGCCCATCAGCTCCATCGCCGCACGGCCCGAATACAGCAGGCGACGCGAGGCGCCCACGTCGTAATCGAGACCGTTATAGCCCTGTGCGAATGCGCCCGCCTTCACGAGCTGCTGGATATACTTGCCCGCCTCGACGAACGCCGGATCGCCAAAGCCCTTGCCGGTGCCGGCCACCGCGTCGCGCACGACCTGCGGGCCGCCGATGCGGTCGACGAGATACATGTAGTACATCGAACCAGTCCACTTGTTCTTGTTGGCCAGCGCGAACGGCGCCACGCCATGCGACGTGAGCACCTTCACCACGTGCATCAGATCGTCCCAGGTCCTGGGCGGCGTCAGGCCATATTGCTGGAAGAGTTCCTTGTTGTAGAAGATCACCGCCGCCGAGGCGTTTTCGGCCGCGACGCCATAGGTCTTGCCGTCGAACGTCACCGCGCTCCAGGAGGCCGGCAGGAAGCGATCGCGGTAAGACGGGTCCTTCTGCAGATACGGCGTGAGGTCGACCACCTGACCGGACTTCACGTACTCATGCAGCGGGCCGCCGCCCCACGTGGCGAACACGCACGGCGGCTGGTTGGCGCCGAACGCGACTTTCAGCTTGGTCTTGTAGGCATCGTTCAGGATGTGCGAGTTCTCGACCTTGTAGCCCGGGTTCGCCTTCTCGAAACGATCGGATGCGTCCCGCAGGATCTTGCTCGACGACACATTGGTCTGCTGGTCCCACGTCGTGATCACCTTCGCATCCTGCGCATGGACCACGCCGCCCAAGGTCAGCGATGAAAGCAGCGCCGCCGCGCCCATCGCCTTCTTCGATACCACCGCATACGCCATCTGATGTCTCCTGTCGTTCGTGTTGTGAGTTAATCAACGTTAGGAACGTTAGCCTTAACGTTATGGAATGGTAGTTATATCGTTCTGCCATCGCCAGAGGGGGTTAACCCGCGACCATGCTCTGTTTCCCACAAACGCCCGCCCTGGTGGCTGGCTGTCCCTGCAATAAGGCTGCAAGGCTGGCTGCGAAGCCGATTGAAGCGAGGCCGGTTGCCCGCCATTCTGGTTCTGTTAGAATACCCGCCGACATAACGATATCGCTAACGGCCCAAGGCCGGCGCTAACTTACTTACCAACAAGCTCGTCACGGCATGACCAAGCAAAACCCCACGCTGGCAGACGTCGCGCGACTGGCTGGCGTTTCGCAGATGACCGCGTCGCGCGCGCTGAACGGACGCCCCGGCGTTTCGCGCGAAACGCGCGACGAAGTGGTACGCATTGCGTCCGACATCGGCTATGTCGTCAACCGCACCGCGCAAAAGCTCTCGGGCGGCCAGAACGGCATCATCGGCATCATTACGCCCACGCTCGACACGCAGTTCGCCAGCGAACTGATACTCGGCGCGGGACGCGCGGCGCGTGCGGCGGGTTGCGAGGTGCTGGTCTATACCGTCTCCGACGACAGCCGCTCGCACCCGGAAGTGCTCAAGCTCGTGCGCCAGTTCTCCGATGGCCTGATCGCGATCCTGCCGCGCGAGACGATGTGCCTCGATTCGCTCGCCGCCGCCAGCGTGCCCGTCGTCGTCGTGGATCAGCGCGGCACGTTGAACCGTTTTCCTTCGGTCTCCGTAGATAACTATGGCGGTGCCTGCATGGCGGTGGAGCATCTGGTCGAGCTCGGGCACAAGCGCATCGCGTTCCTGGGCGGCGACGAAGCGATCGAAGGCGTGCGCGACCGCCAGCGCGGCTATCACGACACGCTGGCCCGGCACGGGCTGCCGCACGACCCCGAACTGATCGTCACCGGCGATCTTTCGCAGATCACCGCATTCGAAGTGGCCTCCGGCCTGCTCGACCAGCCCAATCCGCCCACCGCCGTCTTCACGGCCAACGACCAGAGCGCGTTCGGTGTCATCGCCGCCGCGCGCGAGGCGGGGCTGCGCGTTCCGAAGGACATTTCCGTGATCGGCTTCGACGACATTCCGATGGCCGAGCAGTTTCACCCGCCGCTGACGACCGTACGCCAGCCCTTCCAGCAGATGGCAAGTTCCGCGGTCAATACGCTGCTCGCGCAGATCAGCGGCCTCGACACGACGTCGCAACGCACGACGTTTCCTGCCGAACTCGTCGTGCGCAATTCCACCGGCCCTGCGCCGTTCGGTCAGCGGCAGACGGCTGCCGCGCGCAAGACCCGCGCCGGCTGACCCGGCGCCGCTCGCGAACGCGCTGGCCATCCCGCCACCCCGGCGGGAACGCGACCGGCTCAGCGCGACTCCGGATTGAAGTGAATGATGGCCTCACGCAGCGCCGCGATGGGCTGCTTGCGGCGGGCTGCATAGCGCCGGATCTCGATCGTGGGCTGCCCGTGGTCCGTGACGATCAGGCTTTCCCCCAAGGTCTCCACCTGCCTGAACAGTTCGCAAGCCTTCGTTTTGAACACCGCCTTCGATACCCGTCGCTCCACTTTCTATCTCCTGTCCCTTTTCCGTATTACGCGCCTGCGGCCTTGTCAGACCAGCGTTTTGTTATCGGTAACGCGACGATATCACACGGTGCTCTTTCGACAAAATTTTCAAGCTGAGGGAGAACCCCGAAGCCGCTTCGGCTTGCACCAAGCTGATACGCCATCATCAGCATAACTGATCATTTCCGAAGACCTCCGGCGATATCGCTCCGCACCGCTCCGGCACCCTGCCCCATGCGTGTTGTCTGCCTGCAACAGGCCTTGTGCAGTTCTTGCCACATCACGCTGGCCTGAGCCCTGCTTCGCCCGACCGCGCTCGCCTTCGGCAGGCTTTAACCGAGGCACGCGAAACGACGTCCTTTACCTCCCGGAAGAAAGCGACCAGACGATGTGACCAGACTGAAACCGCGCGGCGTTACACGCGCCTGGCAAGCGGATTTTCGTCAGCGTTTTCCTGATCCATCAAAGTAGCAGTCCTTGAGACCTGGCTGTCTAGAATCTCGCTCGAAACGCTCACGAGCGCTTTCACATCCTGCGTGACAAAAACAGACTTTCGACCATGGACGAGACAACGAGCTACAGGTTCAACATGAAAAAAAGCATCATCGCTCTTTCCCTGCTCGCGTTGACCGCGGGCGCTCATGCCCAGAGCAGCGTGACGCTGTATGGCCGCATCGACAACGGCCTCGTCTACCGCACCGGCGTTCCGGGCGGCAATGTGTTCGGCGCGCAAAGCGGCGGCTGGGGCGAGTCGTGGTGGGGCCTGCTGGGCTCCGAAGACCTCGGCGGCGGCAGCAAGGCCATCTTCCAGCTGGAAAGCGGCTTTAGCGCAATGACCGGCAACGTGCAGAACGGCAGTCTCTTTGGCCGTCATGCCACGGTCGGTCTGAGCAACGACCGTTTCGGCACCTTCAAGCTCGGCAACATCGGCGCCGGCGAGATCTCGCAGGACAGCTGGGACATCGACCCGCAACTGATGCAGCAGTACGCGATCGCGACGCTCGTGCGCGGACGCAACTGGGCGCAAGCCGGCAACGGTGCCGAGTACACGTCGCCGTCGATGGGCGGGCTGACCCTCAAGGGCCAGTACGAGCTCACCAACAGCCCGTCGTGGAACAGCGCACCCGGCTGTAGCGCGTCGAGTTCGAGCCCGTGCGGCAGCGGTCCCGCCCAGGTGGGCGGCGGCCAGGGGCGCGCCGACGGCTTCAAGGCGATGTACACGGGCGGCAGCTTCGAACTGCTTGCGATCTACGACGAAACGCGCGACACCAACGGCAAGTTCGACAACGTCTACCAGTACTCGCGCTCGGCCATGGCCGGCGGCAACCTGACGTGGGGTCCGCTCAAGGCCTTCGTCGGCTACCAGCATCTGGCCGCGCCCGATGGCTCGTACGGCAGCTACGGCGTGACGCCGGGCACCCTGCCGGGCGGCGCAACGCCGGTCACGGCCGTGGACCACGAATGGCTCGGTCTCGCCTGGCAGGCCAACGCCGCCGTGGCGCTCACGGGCGCGGTGTACCACGCCAACGCGAACAACGGCAACGGCAACGCGACGATGTACACGCTGGCCGGCACCTATAACCTCTCGAAGCGCACGTTCCTCTACACCGAACTCGCCTACGTGGAGAACAGCAAGACGTCGAACGTGGGTCTCGGCAACGGCTACGCCGATCCGTACGGCCCGAACACCAACCAGGGCGGCACGAGCCAGACGCCGAACTACGGCAGCGGCCAGTTCGGCGCGATCGCGGGCATCATGACGCAGTTCTGAGGCCCGGCATCACCGGCATGCCGCGCGCGATGTGCGGCATGCCGTCTGCTTCACTTTCTCCGCAGTACCTTCATTTCAACCCGGCACGACCGCGATCCCTACTTGCGGTCTGCCGGTCTTTTTTCCGTCACCCGGCACCCCGCACGCCGATCACCAGACCGTTTCCACGTAAGCCAAGGCCCCGATCTGCGCCTCGGGCGTCACGAGCGCGCAGCCATGCGTGTAAGCGGTTGCGGCAATCAGGCGCTGATGCGAACTCAGCTCCGAAGAGGTCGAAGCCGCGCGAACCGCTATCGCCGTGCTCACGGGTATCGTGCGCACGCCTTCGATCGCCACCAGCGCCGACAGCCAGCTACGCGTGTCCATGGCCAGCGCGAGCCGGCCGTCTTCCACGAACTGCGCCACATCCAGCAGCGTGATCGTCGAAATGAGGATGTCGCCGCCGTTCAACTCGGTTTCGATGGCGTTGCGCGCCGCCTCGCCCAGGTCCTCTCTCCCGCTCAACCAGTAGACGAGGGCCAGGGTGTCGAGCGCGATCACGTGATCACCCCGCCGTCCGGTGGAACACGGGTGGGCAGGCCGAATGCGGCCTTGGGGCTCTTCTCGTTCATCGCGAATCTCCAAACCTTCCAGATTTTGTTTTGCCACGTCCATCCTGTGCCGGGACATGGTCTCAGGCGGTAAATGTTAGCGATAACGTCCGGCGATGTCATGCGAGGGAATTCCCGGTCCTGGTGCATCCGCGCGGCTTGCCGCCCGGCGCCAGCCGTGCTAATTTAGTTACCGGTAACAAACCGGCACGGAAACCGGCTGCACGTCTCCGTGATGCCGCAAGACGCGGAAGACACACAGAGAAGAAGGAGACACCCCCGTGACAACGCTCAGCCAGGCCGCTGCTTCCCCTGCCGTCATAGACGAAGCGGAGGAGCAGCTCTACCGCAAGGTATTGCGCCGCATCCTGCCGTTGCTGCTGCTCTGCTACGTCGTGGCCTATCTGGACCGCGTCAATGTGGGCTTCGCGAAGCTGCAGATGCTCGACTCGCTCGGCATGAGCGATGGCGTTTATGCCGTGGGCGCCAGCATCTTCTTCTGGGGTTACTTCTTCTTCGAGATTCCCAGCAACCTGCTGCTGCACCGCTACGGCGCACGCTTCTGGATCGCGCGCATCATGGTGACCTGGGGGATCGTCTCGTCGTCGCTGGCATTCATCGCGCCGCTCGCGCGGTTCTTCCATGTCGAAGCCTCGACGATGTTCTATCTCCTCCGGTTTCTGCTGGGCGCCTGCGAGGCGGGCTTCTTCCCGGGCATCATCCTCTACATGAACTACTGGTTCCCGGCGCGTCGCCAGAGCGTCGCGATGTCGGGATTCCTGATCGCCATTCCTGTGAGCTTGACGCTTGGCGGCGTCGTCTCGGGCTGGCTGATGGAAAACATCCACGGTCTCTTCGGCATGAGCGGCTGGCAGTGGATGCTGCTGCTGGAAGGCGTGCCGTCCATTCTCGTCGCCGTGATCGTGCTGCTCACGATGGGCGACGGCATCGCGTCCGCAAAGTGGCTCACAGCGGCCGAAAAGACGCTGCTGCAACGAAACCTGGAACAGGAAGGCACGAAGAAGGCGCACAGCATGGCCGCCGGGCTGAAGAGCCCGCAGGTGTGGCTCCTCACCTTCATCCTGCTGACCTTCAACACCGGCTTCTATGGCCTCGCGTTCTGGCTGCCGTCCATCATCCGCGCTTCCGGCGTGACGAGCCCGCTGCACATCGGCCTCCTGACCGCCATTCCCTACCTCAGCGCCGTGGTCGCGATGATCTGGAACGCCTCGCATTCGCGCAAGACCGGCGAGCGGCGGCTGCACGCGGCCGTTCCCGCGTTCATCGGCGGCGTCGGATTGATGCTGAGCGCCTTTTTCGCCCACAACGTCCCGCTTTCGATCGCATTCCTTACGATTTCCACCTGCGCGATTCTGGGGCTCATGCCGATTTACTGGACGTTCCCTGGCCAGATACTCTCCGGCACGGCCGCCGCCGCAGGCATCGCCCTCATCAATTCGGTCGGCAATCTCTCCGGCTTCACGGGCTCGATGATCACCAGCGTGGCAAAGGACCTGACCGGCGACATCAACAACGGCACCTACGCGCTCGGCGCCTGCCTGCTCGTGAGCTGCGTCCTGATCCTCTCGATTCCGAAGGCCATGCTGAACCGCGAGTCGTCCGATCGCGGTCAGGCGCAGTAACGCAAGCGTAACGGCGCGGTCCGCCTACTCCCCGATCCACGACCCGCGCAGATCGCTTTCGTGCAGCAGTTGCAGCAGCGTTCCGGCGGGACGGCTCAACCGCTTCGCCGCGAGCACGATGAACTCCACGTCGGGCAGCGCGGGCAGGCTCGCCGCGTTGACGGGCGGCACGAGTCCGCGCGCCGAGAGGTATTGCGGCCGCACGGTAATGCCAAGGCCGCCGCGCGCCGCCGCAATACAGCCGGCGTGGCTGCTGCTCGTGCACACCACCTGCCAGCGGAAATCCGTCTGCGCAAGCATGTCGAGCACGACGGCGCGCGTCACGCTGGGCTCGGCCACGAGTATCAGCGGCAGCGGCTGTGTCAGGTCCACCAGCGTACCCGTGCGCGCGAGCCACTCCAGCCGCCCGGTGAAGAGCGGCACGCCGCGCTTGTCGCCCAGGCGCCGCTTGCCCACCATCAGATCGATCGCGCCGGCGTCCAGCAGGTCATAGAGCTTGCCGGTCATGCCGATGGTGATCTCCAGTTCCACATCGGGATGCGCGTTGCGAAAGGCCGCGAGCACGGTCGGCAGCGGGCCGAGGGCGACGTCGTCGGACGAGCCCAGACGCACGCGCCCCTTGAGCCGCGGCGCGCGGAACTGCGCCTCCGCACGGTTGATGGCCTGCAGGATCGCGCTCGCGTGCGCGAGCATGGCCTCGCCGTCGGGCGTCATGGCGAGCGAGTGGGTGTCCCGCACGAACAGCCGCCGGCCAACCGCGTGTTCGAGACGGCGGACATGGTCGCTGACGCTCGACTGCGTGAGGCCGAGCTGGCGCCCCGCCTCGGTAAAGCTGTGACAGGCGGCAACGGTCGCGAAGGTCTTGAGCCAGGTGGGATTGAGCATAAGGCATTGTTATCGGTAAAGCCGATGACAGTCAACGTCGCCAGTGGGGTTCCCGATTGCCCCCAATGACAATATGATTGACGGGTCCCGACAAGTGCGCAAAGGGTTGAATCGCGCGCACGCCATGCGCCGCCAACCCACGCCCGCCCCGGGCGATGGCGCCCCACCCGTACCGATGAACAAGGATTCAAGCCATACCGCGTTGCTGTGGATCGTCGCCGCCGGCTTTTTCATGCAGGCGCTCGATACCACCATCGTCAATACCGCCCTGCCGTCCATTGCGCACAGCCTGGGCGTGAAGCCGCTCATGATGCAGCCGGCCATCGTCGCCTACACGCTGACCATGGCCATGCTCACGCCCGCCTCCGGCTGGCTCGCCGACCGTTTCGGCACGCGCCGCGTCTATTTCGCAGCCATTCTGATTTTCGTGCTCGGCTCGCTGTGCTGCGCGAGTTCCCATACGCTCGGGCAACTGGTGGTCGCGCGCGTGCTTCAAGGCGTGGGCGGGTCGATGCTGCTGCCCATCGGCCGGCTTGCCGTGCTGCGCGCCGTGAGCGGCGAGCAGTACGTTTCGGCGCTCGCGATGATTTCGGTGGCGGGCCAGGCCGGTCCGATCGTCGGGCCGACGCTGGGCGGCTGGTTCGTCGAGGCCTTTTCCTGGCACTGGATTTTTCTCATCAACGTGCCGATCGGCGCGGTCGGCCTGATCGCGGTGCTGCGCTACCTGCCGCGCGCGGCGGGCACGGCCGCGCCGCCGTTCGACGTGGCTGGCTGCGCGCTGCTCTCGCTGTGCATGATCGCGTTTTCGCTCGCCGTGGACGTGCCCATGCATTCGCATCGCGCCGCGTGGTCCGTCGCGCTCTTCGTGCTGGGACTCGCCACCGCGCTCGCCTATGTGCCCTATGCGCGGCGCCGCGCGAATCCGCTCTTCAAGCTCGCGCTCTTTCGCGAGCCGAATTTCAGCGTCGGCCTGATCGGCAATCTCGTGTGCCGGATCGGTTCGAGCGCGGTGCCGTTTCTCGTACCGCTCCTCATGCAGCTCGAACTCGGCTACACGCCGCTGCACTCCGGCCTGATGATGCTGCCCGCCGCGCTCGCCGGCGCGCTCGCCAAGCGCTGGATCGCGCCGCTGATCCGCCGCTACGGCTACGACCTGTTCCTGCTCGTGAACACGCTCATTGTCGGCGGATCGATCGTTGCGTTCGCACTGATCTCGCGCGGCACGCCGCTCGCCGTGCAAATGGCGGTGCTGGCCGTGTTCGGCGCGGCCAATTCGATGCAGTTCGCCGCCATGAACAGCATCACGCTCAAGGGGCTCTCGCACGAAGACGCCGGCAGCGGCAACAGCCTCTTTTCGATGGTGCAGATGCTGGCCATGGGGCTGGGCGTCTCGATTGGCGGCGCGCTCGTCACGCTGTTCGCCGATCAGTGGGGCACGATCACGGCGGGGTTCCGCATGAGCTTCGCCTGCGTTGGGGCCATCACGCTGCTCTCCGCGCTGATCTTCCGCCGCATCGACGAGAGCCCGGCTGCCGGCGCCGCCGTGAAGACGGCGGCTGCGGGCGGCCGCTAGCGGCCACACGGGCGCCGGCCTCCGCCGGCGCCGGAATCCGCGCCAAACGCGGCCCCAATTCCGTCCCCGCCTCCGTATTTTCCCCGACTCTTCACCGCGACAAGGCAAAATAGCGGTTTTGGGCCCGCACCGGGCCCTCCCCATTCCTGCCGGCCCCCGGGCGCATCGCGCCCGCTCGGGGCTGGCTCAGGCCCGCTCGCCGTACACGCGAGCCTTGAGGAGCAGTTTTTCATGACCGACTCGAATCTGTCTTTCGCCGGCCGGCTTGCCGTTGCCGTCGGATCGTTTTTTGCCATTCTCGGCGACGGCAAGCTCGCCGCGAACGTGCGCCGCCTGCGCAACGGCGAGGCGGCCCCCGTCGCCCCGGCCGCCCAACCTCACGCACCCGCGGCCGCTCCCGTGACCGCGCCGCCGGCCGCCCCCGCGGCCCCTGCTGCGCCCGTCATCGCGGCGGCGAGCCCGGATTCCGCGCTGCAGTTGCTCGGCCTGCTCCAGCGCAACGCGCGCTTCGTCGATTTCGTCGAAGAGGATATCGCCGGCTATTCGGACGCCGATATCGGCGCCGCCGCGCGCCTCGTCCACGAGGGTTGCCGCTCGACGCTGCGCGAGCACTTCACGATCCGCCCTGTGCGCGACGAAGCCGAAGGCAGCCGCGTCACGCTGCCCGAAGGCTTCGACGCCACGGCCGTGCGCCTCACCGGCAACGTAGTCGGCACGGCGCCGTTTACCGGCAACATTGCGCACCGCGGCTGGCGCGTGGCCGACGTGAAGCTGCCGAAGCTCGTCAAGACCCACGACGTCACCGTGATCGCGCCGGCGGAGGTGGAGCTATGAGCGAGTCCCGCTACTGCATCGGCATCGACCTCGGCACCACGCACTCGGCGCTCTCGTATGTCGATCTCGCCGCCAGCGACGGCGAAAAGACGAACCAGGGCGTGCTGCCCATTGCGCAGCTCACCGCGCCCGGCACGCTCGAAACGCCGAATCTGCTGCCGTCGTTCCTTTACCTGCCGCATTCGGGCGAGCTCACGCCCGGCGACCTCACGCTGCCCTGGACCGCGAGCCGCGACTACGCGGTGGGTGAACTCGCACGCAGCCGCGGCGCGGGCACGCCCATCCGCCTCGTCTCCAGCGCCAAGAGTTGGCTCTGCCATCCGGGCGTGGATCGCCGCGCCGCCATTCTGCCGAACGACGCGCCGCCCGAAGTCACGCGCGTCTCGCCGCTAGAAAGCTCCGTGCGCTATCTCACGCACCTGCGCGAAGCGTGGGATCACGCTCACCCGGAAGCGCCTTTCGTCGATCAGGACATCACCGTCACGATCCCGGCCTCGTTCGACCCGGCCGCACGCGAATTGACCGCCGAAGCCGCGCAGGCGGCCGGCTATGTCCGCATGACGCTGCTGGAGGAGCCGCAGGCCGCGCTCTATAGCTGGATCCAGAAGAGCGGCGGCGTCTGGCGCAAGGAGGTCAAGGTCGGCGACATCATCCTCGTGGTGGACGTGGGCGGCGGCACGACCGACCTCTCGCTGATCGCCGTGGTCGAGCGCGAGGGCAATCTCGAACTGCATCGTGTGGCCGTGGGCGATCACATCCTGCTCGGCGGCGACAACATGGATCTCGCGCTCGCCCACGTGGTCGCGCGCAAGCTCGCGGCGCAGGGTACGCAAGCCGATCCGTGGCAACTGCGCGCCCTGACCTACGCCTGCCGCGCGGCCAAGGAAACGCTGCTCAACGACCAAAGCGCGGACGCGGTGCCCCTCGTCGTGCCGAGCCGCGGCTCGAAGCTGATCGGCGGATCGATCCGCACCGAACTCACGCGCGCCGAACTCACGCAAACGATCCTCGAAGGCTTCTTCCCGGTCGTCGACGCCGCGGCGCGGCCCGTGAGCCGCGCGCGCGCGGGCCTCACGCAACTGGGCTTGCCGTACGCACAGGACGCGGGCATCACGCGCCATCTGGCGGCCTTCCTCGGCAAGCAGGTGGGCGCGCTCGCCAACCTGGCGGGCCTCGCCACTTCGGTGCCTGAAGGCGCGAGCTTCCTGCACCCCACGGCCGTCCTTTTCAACGGCGGCGTGTTCAAGTCCGAACTGCTCGCGAGCCGCATTCTCGACGTGCTCAACGGCTGGCTCGCCGCCGAAGGCGCTGCGCCCGCGCGCCTCCTGGGCGGCGCCGACCTCGACCTCGCGGTCGCGCGCGGCGCGGCCTACTACGGCTACGTGAAGCGCGGCAAGGGCGTGCGCATTCGCGGCGGCACGGCGCGCGCCTACTACGTGGCGATCGAGTCGGCCATGCCGGCCGTGCCGGGTCTGGAACCGCCCGTCTCCGCGCTGTGCGTCGCGCCCTTCGGCATGGAGGAAGGCACCGACGCGGCCCTGCCCCCGCAGGAGTTCGGCCTCGTCGTGGGCGAACCCGTGCATTTCCGCTTCTTCGGTTCGTCGGTACGTCGCCAGGACCAGGTGGGCACGATGCTCGATTACTGGTCGCCCGAAGAGCTGCAGGAGCTCGAGGAAATTCAGGCCACGCTGCCGACCGAAGGCCGCACGCCCGGTGACGTCGTGCCCGTGCGCCTGCACGCGCGCGTGACCGAAGCGGGCACGCTCGAACTCGAAGCGGTGCCGTCGGGCAGCAGCGAGCGCTGGAAAGTCGAGTTCGACGTACGCGGCGGCGCCTGAAGCCCATGAAGCCGTACCTCGTCGGCATCGACCTGGGAACGAGCAACACGGTCGTGGCTTACGTCGAGGCCGGCGGCGAGCAGATCCGCGTCTTCGACGTCGATCAGCTCGTGGCCGCGGGAGAGGTAGGCACGGCGCCGCTCCTGCCTTCCGCACGCTATCACCCGGCTCCCGGCGAGCTCTCCCCGCAGAGCACGGAGTTGCCTTGGAGTCCTGAGGAATCCGCGCAATCCGGGGCCGTGCCGCCCGCGGTGATCGGCCGCTTCGCGCGCGTACTGGGCGCGCAGGTGCCCGGGCGGCTCGTCAGCAGTGCGAAGAGCTGGCTCTCGCATACCGCCGTGGACCGTCTCGCGCCGATCCTGCCATGGGGCGCCGCGGACGACGTCGCCAAGGTCTCGCCCGTTGCCGCGAGCGCGAGCTACCTCGCGCAGGTGCGCGCCGCATGGAACCGGCGCTTTCCGCACGCGCCGCTCGAAGCCCAGGACGTGGTGCTCACGGTGCCCGCGTCCTTCGACGACGGCGCGCGCGCGCTCACGCTGGAGGCCGCACGGCTCGCCGGCCTGCCCGCGCTGCGCCTGCTGGAAGAGCCGCAGGCCGCGTTCTACGACTGGCTGTTCCACCATCGCGCGACGCTCGACACCGAGCTGGCCGGCACGAAGCTCGTGCTCGTCTGCGACGTGGGCGGCGGCACGACCGACCTCACGCTCATCAAGGTGGCGCTCGAACACGGCGAGCCGAAGCTCACGCGCATCGGCGTGGGCAACCATCTGATGCTGGGCGGCGACAACATGGATCTCGCGCTTGCCCATCTCGTCGAGTCGCGACTTGCCGCGCAGCCGGGCGAGGCGCGTCTTTCGGCGGCCGCGCTCTCGCAGCTCGTCGAACGCTGTCGCGCCGCCAAGGAGCAGTTGCTCGACGCAGCGGCGCCCGCCAGCGTGCCGGTCACGCTGCTCGGTTCGGGCTCGCGCCTGGTCGGTGGCGCCCGGACGGCCCAGCTCGCCCGCGAGGAAGTCGAACAGGTCGTCGTGGACGGCTTCTTCCCGAAGGGCGAAGCGAGCGATCTCCCGCGCCGCGCGCGAGCGGCGCTCGTGGAGTTCGGTCTGCCCTATGCCGCCGACCCGGCCGTTACGCGGCACGTCGCGGCTTTCCTGAACCGTTTCGCCGCGCAGTCTCGCGAAGCGTTCGGCGAGACGCAAGACAAAGCGCAAGACGAAGCACAAGCGCTTCCGGTGCCCGATACCTTGCTGCTGAACGGCGGCGTGTTCCGCGCGCGCGCCCTTTCCGGGCGGCTGGCCGAAACGCTCGGCGGCTGGCGCGGGCAACCGCTCAAGGTGCTCAACAACGATCAGCCCGACATTGCCGTCGCGCGCGGCGCGGTGGCCTACGCGCTCGCCCGCGCGGGGCAGGCGCCGCGCATCGGCGGCGGCTCGCCGCGCAGCTATTTCCTCGTGCTCGACGAAGCGGGACCGGCGCAGCGCGGCGTCTGCCTGCTGCCGCGCGGCACCGAGGAAGCGCACGAAGTGCATCTGGACGAGCGCGTCTTCGCGCTGCGCCTTGGGCATCCGGTCCAGTTTCACCTCGTCTCCACCGTGGCCGACACGGCATGGCGCCCCGGCGAGATCGCCGATATTGGGACGACCGAGTTCGTGCGTCTGCCACCGCTCGCGACCGTGGTGCCGCAGGAAGGCGCGGACGGCGCGCGCGAACGCGAGGTCAAGCTCATGACGTCGCTCTCGGAACTGGGCACGCTGGAAGTGCACTGCATCGCCACCGACGATCCTGCGCAGCGCTGGCTGCTGGAATTCCAGCTCAGGCGCGAAAACCCCGCAAGCGAAACCGAAGCTGCGACACGCCATCCCGCGCTCGACGCCGCGATCGCCCTGATCGACCGCGTGTTCGGGCCGCCTTCCGCGAAGGGCGACCCCAAGGACGTGAAACGCCTGCGCCAGCAGCTCGAACAGTGCCTCGGCCCGCGCGAGAACTGGGATGGCCCGCTGCTGCGCGAACTATTCGGAGTCCTCTGGGAACGCGCGGGGCGGCGCCGACGCTCGGCCGATCACGAGCGCCTCTGGCTGAACCTCGCGGGCTTTTGCGTGCGCCCCGGCTTCGGCTATCCGCTCGACGAATGGCGCGTGGAGCAGCTATGGACGCTCTTCGACGACGGCATCCAGCACGTCAACGACGGCCAGGTCTGGTCCGAATGGTGGACCCTCTGGCGCCGCGCGGCCGGCGGTCTGCCCGATGCGGCCCAGCAGCAGGTGCTCGAAGCCATGAACTGGCTCGAAGAGGCCGCCGCGTCGAAACGCAACAAGCTGCCCTTCGACGCGGCGAAGCTCGGTCAGGCCGACATGGTCCGCCTCTATGCGTCGCTCGAACACATCGCGGTCGAGCGCAAGATAGCGATCGCGGAACGCGTGCTCGAACGGCTCGCGCAACCCTCGGGAAACCCGCAGAACTGGTGGGCCGTGGGACGCATCGGCGCGCGCCTGCCGTTCTACGGCAGCGCGCCCGGCGTGGTGCCGCCCGCCGTGGCGGGGGTCTCTTATACACATCACACATTGCCGCCGAGAGTGCATTAGTGTAT
>NZ_JBANLK010000075.1:0-22307 GCF_054968425.1 Paraburkholderia sp. AV2 | reverse complement strand
TAGGTGCCGCCCCGCACAGGGGCAACCCTGGCACACCACCACGAAAACAAGGAAACGCCAAAACAGCAAAAACTGCGAACAAGCGCCCCGCGGCAGCACCCCCCACAAGGCGCGCCAAGCCCTAGCTTGCAGCTATCATACGATTATTCCCAATTCCTCCGTCCCCCTGATCGATGGCCAAACCCGCCGCCGCCAGCAAGTCCACTCCACCCCGCATGTCCGACGTGGCCCGCATGGCGGGCGTCTCGAAGATGACCGTTTCGCGCGTGCTGGCCGGGCGAAGCGCATCGGCGGCGACACGCGAACGCGTTCAGCGCGCCATCGAGGAACTCGGCTACGTGGCCGACGCGGCGGCCGGCGCGCTTTCCTCGGGGCGTTCGGAGTTCGTCGCGGTGCTCGTGCCGTCGCTGTCGAGCTCGAACTTCTCGGACACGGTGCAAGGCCTCACCACTGCGCTGGAGCCGCACGGCCTGCAACTCCTGATCGGCGATACCGATTACTCGCTCGAACGCGAGGAACGCCTCGTGCGCCAGTTGCTGCGCTACCAGCCGCGCGCGATCGCGCTGACGGGGGCGCAACACACGGAGGCGACGCGCGCGCTGCTGGAGCGCGCCGACGTGCCCGTCGTCGAGATGTGGGACTGGCCCAGCGATCCTGTCGATCGCGTGGTGGGCTTCTCGAATGCGAAGGCTACGCGCGAGATGGTGCGTTACCTGGCGGGCAAAGGATACCGCCGCATCGGCTTTATCGCGGGCGCGGGCGAACTCGACCGGCGCGGCATCGAGCGTCTCAAGGGCTATCAGCAGGAGGTCAAGGCGCTGGGTCTCGGGGCGCCGCGCGTCGTGAGACTGGGCGAGGCGCCGGTGACGATGAGCCACGGCGGTCCCGCCATCGCCGAACTGCTCGCGCAGTGGCCCGACACCGAGGCCGTGATGTGCGTAAGCGACATGTCGGCTTTCGGGGCGATCATGGAGTGCCAGCGGCGCGGTTTCGCGGTGCCGGACGACATTGCGATTGCGGGCTTCGGCAACTTCGAGGTCGCCACCTGCTGCCATCCGACCATCACGACGGTCTCCGTCGACGCGCTCGGTATCGGCCTGCGCACCGGCGAGTCGTTGCTCGCGGCGCTCGATGCGCGCGAGCGCGAAGCGGCTGGCGAGCCGCTGTCGTTCATGCGCGTGCCCGAAAAGGTCCGCATCGAGTACGCCGTGGTGCCGCGCGAAAGCGCGTAAGAACGCATGAGGACGCGCGCGGTAGCGCTTTAGCTCGACGCTTGGTACGCCACGTGAAGCCGTGCTAACATCGAAATATGTTACCGGTAACGAATCGTGTCGAGTCGCATCGAATCGTACCGGGGCAGGACGAAAGGAACAGGAGAAGGAGACATGACACAAACCCCGCGCAGGCTGCGCAGCCAGGAGTGGTTCGACGATCCGTCCCATGCCGACATGACGGCGCTCTACGTCGAGCGCTTCATGAACTATGGCCTCACGCGCGAAGAGCTGCAATCGGGCCGCCCGATCATCGGCATCGCGCAGACCGGCAGCGATCTCGCGCCGTGCAATCGTCATCACATTGCGCTCGCGGAGCGTGTGAAGGCGGGCATACGCGATGCGGGCGGCATTCCGATGGAGTTCCCCGTGCATCCGCTGGCCGAGCAGAGCCGCCGGCCTACCGCGGCGCTCGACCGTAACCTCGCGTATCTCGGGCTCGTCGAAATCCTGCACGGCTTCCCGCTAGACGGCGTGGTGCTGACCACGGGTTGCGACAAGACCACGCCGGCCTGCCTGATGGCGGCGGCGACCGTGGACCTGCCCGCGATCGTGCTCTCGGGTGGCCCGATGCTCGACGGCTGGCACGAGGGCAAGCGCGTGGGCTCCGGCACCGTGATCTGGCATGCGCGCAATTTGCTGGCGACCGGCGAGATCGATTACGAAGGCTTCATGCAGCTCACGACGGCGTCGTCGCCTTCGATCGGGCACTGCAACACGATGGGCACGGCGCTCTCGATGAACTGCATCGCCGAGGCGCTCGGCATGTCGCTGCCGGGCTGCGCGAGCATTCCCGCAGCCTATCGCGAGCGCGGGCAAATGGCCTATACGACCGGCAAGCGCATCGTGGACCTCGTGCGCGAAGACGTGCGCCCGTCGCAGATCATGACGCACGCGGCGTTCGAGAACGCCATCGTGGTGGCTTCGGCGCTCGGTGCGTCGACGAACTGCCCACCGCACCTGATCGCCATTGCGCGTCACATGGGCGTCGATCTGAGCCTCGCGGACTGGCAGCGCGTGGGCGAGCAGGTGCCGCTGCTCGCGAACTGCATGCCGGCCGGCGAGTATCTGGGCGAGAGCTTTCACCGCGCGGGTGGCGTGCCGGCGATTCTGCGCCAGCTCGACGAAGCGGGGCTGCTGCATCGCGATTGCCCCACGGTGTCGGGCCGCACGATTGCGGACATTGCAACCGCGGCGCCGCAAGCCGATCGCGACGTGATCCGCCCGCACGACGAGCCGCTCAAGCACGGCGCCGGATTCATGGTGCTCTCGGGCAACTTCTTCGACAGCGCGATCATGAAGATGTCGGTGGTCGGGGAGGCGTTTCAGCGCACCTACCTGAGCGAGCCCGGCGCGGAAAACGTCTTCGAAGCGCGGGCGATCGTGTTCGACGGCCCCGAGAATTACCGCGCGCGCATCAACGACCCCGCACTCGAAATCGATGAGCACTGCATACTGGTAATCCGCGGCTGCGGTACGGTGGGCTACCCGGGCAGCGCGGAAGTGGTGAACATGGCGCCGCCCGCGGAGCTCGTCAAACAGGGCATCGACTCGCTGCCGTGCATGGGCGACGGGCGCCAGAGCGGCACGTCCGCGAGCCCTTCGATCCTGAACATGTCGCCCGAGGCGGCGGTGGGCGGCGGCCTCGCGCTGCTGCGCACGAACGACCGCATCCGCGTGGATCTGAACGCGCGCAAGGTCGACGTCTTGATTCCGGAGGACGAACTGGAACGCCGCCGCGAAGCCGCGACGTTCGGCGTGCCCCCGTCGCAAACGCCGTGGCAGGAGCTGTACCGGCAGTTCGTCGGGCAGCTTTCGACCGGCGGCTGCCTCGAACCGGCTACGCTCTATCTGAAGGTGATCGCCGAGCGCGGCGAGCCGCGCCATTCCCACTAGGAACCCGATATGACCACACTTTCTTCTTCCGCCTGTTTGCCCGTCGATCTCGACGACGCGGTGCTGGTGGGCCGCGTCTGGCGCCGTGACGGTGCGCAGGCCGGCCCAAGCGTCGTCGCGGTGCGGCGCGGCGAAGTTTTCGACATCACCGCCGTCGTGCCCACCACGGCCGATCTGTTCGACCGGCCCGACCTGCTCGACGTCGCCCGTCATGCGCCGGGCGAATCGCTCGGCCGCGCGGAGGCGCTCGTCGCGGCGGCAACCGGCGACGCGACCGGCCCGGTGCTGCTCGCACCCTGCGACGTGCAGGCGATCAAGGCGTGCGGCGTCACGTTCGCCGTGAGCCTCGTCGAGCGCGTGATCGAAGAGCAGGCGGGCGGCGACCCCGCGAAGGCGCGCGCGGTGCGCGAGACGATCAGCGAGCTGATCGGCGCCGATCTTTCTAAGATCAAGCCTGGCTCCGATGCGGCCATGCGTCTGAAAGAGGAATTGCAGCGGCGGGGGGCCTGGTCGCAGTATCTGGAAGTCGGCATCGGGCCCGATGCGGAGGTTTTCTCGAAGTCGCAGCCCATGTCGGCCGTGGGCTTCGGCGCGGAGATCGGACTCTTGCCCGCATCGGTCTGGAACAACCCCGAGCCTGAAATCGTGCTTGCGGTGAACGCAAGCGGCGGGATCGTCGGCGCGACGCTCGGCAACGACGTGAATCTGCGCGACATCGAAGGCCGGTCGGCGCTGCTGCTCGGCAAGTGCAAGGACAACAATGCCTCGTGCGCAATTGGCCCGTTCGTGCGGCTCTTCGACGGCCGCTTCACGCTCGATTCGGTGCGCGCGACCAGCGTTTCTCTGCGCGTGGAAGGCGCCGACGACGGCTTCGTGCTCGACGGCGTGAGCCACATGCGCGAGATCAGCCGCGATCCGGCCGATCTCGTCGCGCAGACCTGCGGCGCACATCACCAGTACCCGGACGGCTTCATGCTGTTCCTCGGCACGATGTTCTCGCCGATCCTCGATCGCGATGCGCCCGGTGCGGGCTTCACGCATCATCTGGGCGACGTGGTGACGATTTCGGCGCCGGAGCTGGGCGCGCTCGTGAACACCGTGAAGCGGTGCACGGACGTGGCGCCGTGGACCTTCGGCGTGCGCGCGCTCTACCGGAACCTCGCGGCGCGCGGGCTAATGGGGGCGCACTGAGCGCGCGTCTTGCATGAACAGACTTCAGGATTCAGGAGGTAGGCGATGAGCCAGTTCGCTAATTTCATTGCGGGCAACTGGGTGGAAAGCACGCAGGTGTCGCGCAACGTCAATCCGTCGAATCTGGACGACGTGATCGGCGAGTTCGCGCAGGCCGACGCGGCCCAGGTCCATCACGCGATCGGCGCGGCCCGCGCCGCGTTTCCGCAGTGGTCCAACTCGACGCCGCAGCAGCGCTTCGACGTGCTCGACCGCGCCGGTACGCTGATACTCGAACGCAAGGCCGAGCTAGGCCGCCTGCTCGCGCGCGAAGAGGGCAAGACGCTCGCCGAAGGCATCGGCGAAGTGGGGCGCGCGGGGCAGATCTTCAAGTTCTTCGCGGGCGAGGCGCTGCGCCTGAACGGCGAGATCCTGCCCTCGGTGCGGCCCGGCATGACCGTGGAGGTCACGCGCGAACCGCTGGGCGTGATCGGGCTCATTACGCCGTGGAATTTCCCGATCGCGATTCCCGCGTGGAAGATCGCGCCGGCGCTCGCCTACGGTAATTGCGTCGTCATCAAGCCCGCCGACCTCGTGCCGGCTTCGTGCTGGGAGCTCGTGCGCATTATCGCGGAGGCGGGCGCGCCGGCCGGCGTCATCAATCTCGTGATGGGGCGCGGTTCCGTGGTGGGCGAGGCGCTCGTCGAGTCGCGCGAGGTGGACGCGATCAGCTTCACGGGGTCGGTGGCGACGGGCCGGGCGATTGGCGCGAAGTGCGTGCAGCTCGGCAAGAAGTTCCAGCTCGAGATGGGCGGCAAGAACCCGATGGTGGTGCTCGACGACGCGAATCTCGATGTTGCGGTGGACGCGTGCATCAACGGCGCGTTCTATTCGACCGGGCAGCGCTGCACGGCGTCGAGCCGCCTGATCGTGACCGAAGGCATTTACGATCGCTTCGTCGCGGCAATGCAGGCCCGCATGCGTCAGCTCGTGGTGGGCGACGCGCTGGAGGCGGCCACGCAGATCGGCCCGGTGGTCGACGACCGGCAACTCGCACAGGATGAGCGCTATCTCGACATCGCGCGGGAAGAGGGCGGCGAAGTGTTCGGCGGCGAACGCGTGGCGCATGCGGCGCAGGGCTATTTCCTCGCGCCGGCGCTCGTTACCGGAACCACGCCGGCGATGCGCATCAACCGCGAGGAGGTGTTCGGCCCGGTGGCTTCCGTGATCAAGGTGAAGGATTACGACGAGGCGCTCGCGGTGGCGAACGATACGGAGTTCGGTCTTTCGGCGGGCATCTGTACGACTTCGCTGAAATACGCGACGCATTTTCGCCGGCACGCGCAGGCGGGCATGGTGATGGTGAACACGGCGACGGCGGGCGTGGACTATCACGTGCCGTTCGGCGGGCGCAAGGGTTCGAGCTATGGCCCGCGCGAGCAGGGCAGCTATGCGCGCGAGTTCTACACGGTCGTCAAGACGGCATACATCAATCCGCTGGTTTGATCGCGTACAGGGTGGTCTGCCATGCAAGCCTGTCCCCTGCGACTGTCTCCCGGCGAAGACCTGCGCGCCGCGGTTGAAACCGCCTTGCGCGAGCGCGGCGTGAGCGCCGCCTTCGTGGTGCAGGGCATCGGGAGCCTTAGCGTCGCGCAGCTACGCTACGCCGGCGCCGAGTCTGCCTGCGAGCTGCGCGGCGATCTGGAAATACTGACCGTTGCGGGCTCGGTGTCGCCCGACGGCGCGCACCTGCACATGTCCGTTGCCGACGCGCACGGCCAGGTATCGGGCGGCCATGTGGCGCACGGCTGCCGCGTGCGGACCACGGCCGAGCTACTGCTCGTCCTGCTCCCCGAGCATCGTTTCTCGCGCGCCCTCGACCCCCAGACAGGGTATAAAGAGCTACAGATCGACGGAGAGCCCACCCGTAAGTAACGGGTGAGGTGCATAGGAACTACGCCCATTGCATCGGAATCCGAAGCAATGGGCGTTGCGCTACCGTTCGCGTATCAGGCCTTCTTCACGTAGGCGCTGCACCATCCGCCGCTATTGACGAGCTTGCCGCCGAACATCGGGCAGGGGCCGTTGGGCGCCCCGGCCTTGCCTTGCCAGAGCTGGCAGTTCGAGCAGGACTGCCCGGCCTGATACTTGGCGTACTTCGCCTTGTCGACCTGCGATGCATTGGATTTGTACCCGAGCGCCTGGGCGGTGGGATCGCTTTCCGATACCGGGGCGGCGTCGGCGCGCGCTTCTTCGATGAAGACCGGGGTGGAAGCAAGTGCCGCAGCGATGGCGATAAAGCGCCGGCGGGAGCATGGCATTGCAAGTCTCCTGTGCTGGGCGCGGCTGTGGGGAAGGGCCGCGCGGGTTGACGTCGAGGTCGAACTCCTTGTAACAGACTATGGCGAGGCGTCGTTTGGCGCAAGGTGATTTTTAACGTCACGTCGTGACAGGGATGCCTCGGCGTCTCAACTTTTCGAATGCCTTGCGGCGCCCGCGGCGGCGCGCGGCGACACCATCGTGCGGCTGCGATGGCGCACTTCCTTGCTGAATTCGGTGCAGGCCTGCGTCATCAGGTCGGTCGAGCGGTACACCATGTACACATGGAAGTCGGGCAGCTCGTCGCGGATAGGAATGGGCTTGAGCGTGGTGCGATTGAGCATGAGCGGCCCGCCCGTGCCGTAGAACACGAAGTCCGACCACATGCTGATCAGGTCGGTGCAGGTGGCCAACTGCAGACCGAGCAGATTCGATGCGCTTTGCACGATGCGTCTCGGCATGTCGAGGCGATGCAGCCGCATGAGGCTCGCGAGCGGGCTGCCGGGGTCGTCGAGCGGATCGAGCGTGAGCCAGTCGGCCTCCAGCAGCGAACGCAGGCTCGTGACGCGGCCAAGCGGATGGCCGGGCCGCGCAGCGATCACCATGCCCACCGAGAAGAGCGGCTCCCACTGGAACGCGTTCGTGCCGGGGCCACTGTTCGTGGAGATCAGGGCGAGGTCGAGGTGGCCTTCGCGCAGGCCCTCCAGTATCTGCTGGGGCCGCATTTCGTAGGCGCGTAGCGCGACGGCGGGATAGCGCAGGCGAAACTCCGCGATTGCTTCAGGCAGCGGGCCGCTCGATGCGACGGCCGAAAAGCCGATATTGAGCTGGGCCTCCGCGTGGCCGCGCATGGCTTCGATGTCTTCCAGCGCGTGCCGCAGCTCCTGCTCGACCACGTTTGCGCGCTTGGCGAGTACGCGCCCGTAGTTCGTGAGGCTCACGCCGCGCACCGAGCGCGACATCAGCGTGACGCCCAGCTCGCGCTCCAGTTCGGCCACGGCCTTGGAGAGCGCGGGCTGCGAGATATGCAGGCTGCGCGAGGCCTCGTGCATGCTGCCGTGCTGCGCGAGCGCGAGCAGAACACGCAGTTGGTGCAGTTTCATCCGTGCGTTCCTTGCAGGGGCGTACGTAGTTGCCCTGGTGGGCCGGCTTGCGAATAGATTGTCGTCGCATTCTACGTGGTCGCGCCGCAAACGGTCCTGTTCAAGGACGTGTTCGCGGCAAGGGCCTGCAAGGAGTTGGGCGTGGCGCTGCCGGCCAGATTGAGGTTACCCGCCATTCGCTTGGGACTGCCACACGATTTTTGCAGAACATCATGGTGAACCACCACAGCGATAAAACGCAGCGGGCGGCCCTGACTTTCGGCCGCCCGCCGCCGCCGCGGTTTAGCGCAGATCGAAGCGGTCGAGATTCATCACCTTGACCCAGGCCGCCACGAAGTCGCTCACGAACTTCGCGTTGCCGTCGGCGCTCGCATAGACTTCGGCGAGCGCGCGCAGGATGGCGTTCGAGCCGAACACCAGATCCACGCGGGTGCCGGTCCACTTCGGCTGTCCCGTCTTGCGGTCGTAGCCTTCGTAGATGTCGCCGGCCGCCTTCCATTCCGTGCCCATGTCGAGCAGGTTCACGAAGAAGTCGTTGGTGAGCGCACCCGGCGTGCTGGTGAAGACACCGTGCGAGCTTCCGTCCGCGTTGATGTTGATGGCGCGCAGGCCACCGATCAGCGCCGTGAGTTCGGGCGCGGTCAGCGTCAGCAACTGGGCCTTGTCGATCAGCAGGGCTTCGGCCGGCACGGCGTACTTGCCCTTGAGATAGTTGCGGAAGCCATCCGCAATGGGCTCGAGCGCTGCGAACGAGGGCACGTCGGTCTGCTCGGACGAGGCGTCCACGCGGCCCGCTGCGAACGGCACGGTCACATCGACGCCTGCGGCCTTCGCGGCCATTTCAATGCCTACGCTGCCGGCCAGCACGATCACGTCGGCGAGCGATGCCTTGCCCGAGGCCTTCTGGATGGCCTCCAGTTTGGCGAGCGTATCGGCGACAGGCTGGTTGACCTCCCAGTCCTTCTGCGGCGCGAGGCGGACGCGAGCGCCGTTGGCGCCGCCGCGCTTGTCGGAGCCGCGGAAGGTCGAGGCCGAGGCCCAGGCCACGGCGACCAGATCGGAAGCCGGGAGGCCGGAAGCGCGAATCGCTTCCTTGAGCGCGGCGAGGTCCGACGCGCTGGGCGCGTGCGTCGCCTTGGGCAGCGGATCTTGCCAGATCAGGTCTTGCGCGGGCACCTCCGGACCGAGGTAGCGGGCCTTCGGTCCCATGTCGCGATGGGTCAGCTTGAACCAGGCACGCGCGAAGGCTTCGGCGAATGCCTGCGGCTGTTCGAGAAAACGGCGCGAAATCTTTTCGTAGGCGGGATCGACGCGCAGCGACAGATCGGTCGTCAACATCGTGGGCTTGCGCTTCGGTGCATCGGGGGCCGGCCCCGGGATGACGGCGTCGGCGTCTTTCGCTACCCACTGGATCGCGCCGGCCGGGCTCTTTTCCTGGACCCATTCGTACTTGAACAGATTCTCGAAGAAGAAGTTGCTCCATTGTGCGGGCGTCTGGGTCCAGGTGACTTCGAGGCCGCTGCCGATGGCGTCGACACCCTTGCCGGACTTGTAGCTGCTGGACCAGCCCAGGCCCTGGGCTTCGAGCGGGGCGGCTTCGACGGGGGCGCCCACGTGGCTCGCCGCGCCGGCGCCGTGCGTTTTGCCGAAGGTATGGCCGCCGGCGATCAACGCGACCGTTTCCTCGTCGTCCATCGCCATGCGGGCGAAGGTCTCGCGAATGTCGCGCGCGGCGGAAAGCGGGTCGCCGTTGCCGTCCGGGCCTTCCGGATTCACGTAAATGAGGCCCATCTGCACGGCGCCCAGCGGATTCTCGAGATCGCGGTCGCCGGAGTAGCGGCTGTTGGGCTGGCTGCTGGCGGCAAGCCATTCTTTTTCGGCGCCCCAGTAGACGTCGTTGTCCGGCTCCCAACTGTCTTCGCGGCCGCCGGCGAAGCCGAACGTGCGAAAGCCCATGGTTTCGAGCGCAACGTTGCCGGTCAGGATCATCAGATCGCCCCAGGAAATCTGCTGGCCGTATTTCTGCTTGATCGGCCACAGCAGGCGGCGCGATTTGTCGATGTTGACATTGTCGGGCCACGAGTTCAGCGGGGCGAAGCGCTGCTGTCCGCGCCCTGCGCCGCCGCGGCCGTCGCCGGTGCGGTAGGTGCCGGCGGCATGCCAGGCCATGCGGATGAATTGAGGACCGTAGTGGCCGAAGTCGGCCGGCCACCACGCCTGGGAGTCGGTCATCAGCTTGCGCAGATCGGCCTTGAGGGCCTCGTAGTCAAGCTTGCTGAAAGCTTCGCGATAGTTGAACTTGTTGCCGAGCGGGTCCGATTTCTCGGAGTGCTGGCTCAGGAGATCGACACGCAACTGGTTGGGCCACCAGTCCCGATTGGTCGTGCCGCCGCCGCTGGTGTGGGTGGCAGGCGTGGTATGGCCGGGGAACGGGCACTTGGGTTCGGATGACATGACTCTCTCGCAGGATCGTGGTTGGTTACATCGATACGCCCACAGTGCATGAGGCCTGCGGGCGGGGAGAACAGGCAACCCATGTTATGGGAACGCGGTCATTGGGGAAAATTGATTTTCCCCAATGACGGAATACCGAAAACCTATTACGCCGTCGTTGCAGGCAGACAAGCGTAGCACCGGGGTGACCGGCATGCTCTGTGGCGCGCCTCATGGTGGGCCGGCGGGTGGCCGGCGGATGGCCGGCCACCCTAAATTTTCCTTAATCTCGCGAGGCCGCCAGCTTAAAGCACGGACCCGTGACCGAGGGCGATAATCGCTGCCAGCTTCCGTATTCGCCATGCGTTGCAGAAGCCGTGCCATTCCTTTCACTACGGCCACTTAACATGGACCAGCTACGAGCCATGCGCGTGTTCGCGCGCGTCGTCGACCTGGGCAGCTTCACGCTCGCGGGCAAGCAGCTTGGCATGTCCTCCGGGGCTGTCACGCGCAGCGTCGGCATGCTCGAGGCGCATCTGAACATGCGCCTCCTGAACCGCACGACGCGCCGGCTTTCCTTGACCGATGCAGGGCGCCTCTATCTGGATGGCTGCCGCGTGGTGATCGAAAAGCTCGACGAAGTGGAGTCGGACCTCGTGCGCGCCACGCGCGACCCAGGCGGCATATTGCGCATTGCCGCGCCGTCGTTGTTCGCGAATGGCGGGCTGACGCCGCTCCTCGGCGCATATCGCGAGGCGAATCCACGCGTGAATTTCGACGTGACGGTCTACGACACGCAGATCGACCTGATAGAAGGGGGATTCGACGTGTGCTTCGCAACGGACCGGCAACAGGTCAACGCAACGCTCGTCTGCCGCAAGCTCACGCCGGTGAAAGAGGTCGTGGTGGCGGCGCCCGCCTATCTCGGGCGACGCGGCGTGCCGCGTGCGCCGGCCGATCTTGCGGCGCACGAACTGCTATCGGTCGCGCATAACCCGCGCACGTGGGAGTTCAGCGACGCGCGATGCTCGCAGCGCATCCACGCCCACGGTCCGCTCACGGCAAGCAGTCACGCCACCGTGCGCGCCGCCGCGCTTGCAGGGCTGGGGATTGCGCTGCTGCCGCAACCGCTCGTTGCCGACGACATCGCGCGCGGCAGCCTGCAGGCCGTGCTCGACCGCTACGACGTGGACGGCGGCATGCACGACATCTCGATCGTCTATCCGGGGCGCCGGTATCTGACCATGAAGGTGCGGTGCTTTATCGACTTCGCCATCGAGCAGTTCCGCGGCGATCCGCGCAACGGACTGGCGATGCCGCCGTCGCGTAGCCGCGTGGCGCGGGACTCGCGAGCGCCGGCCATGGCGCTGATGGATCGAAGCCTGCAGTAATTGCCTGCTTTCCGCATGTATTCCCGTGCTGCCGGCAAGGTCACGGCATGGGCAAAAGCGTGGCGAAACATTCCAGGTCCACGTCGACGAAAGCTGGCTGCGCGGTCTTCCGGGACGCAAGGTAGGCCGCATGTCGAATCTTCCCCATGTTCAGGACGAACGATTCTTCGGGAGTCCGATCGGGATCGAGCGAGAGCAGGACCTGGAACGATACGGTTCCCACTCTCAGCACCAGGTCGTCCATGATCGCAAAAGAGACCACCCCCAGTTTCTCTACCACTCTGGGCCTTGAAATATGAAATTTGCAGAACATGCTCTTTCCGGGCGGCAAGGCGATATTCGTCAGAATTTATTTCACTGCCCCGGCGGATGAAAGACCGGTTCGCACTACACGACCGGTGAAAAAAGGACTAGTTTCCGTTCCCGTGAGGCGAACAGGCGGCCGTCATCTCTCACCCATGACAAAATTACCAGGCGAGATTGTGCAATTCGCTCTGTTCTTTGCGAGGCTTTGCATTCATGATGAGCGGAGTGGGCGGCTGCCGGTACGGCCTGCAAAACAACGGGGATACGCGATGGATTCCGCTTCCACCAGGCCGCAGGTCGACCGGCGGCAGTTGCAGCAGATCGTGGCCGGACTCACCGAGGGCATCGTGCTGGCCGATCCCGACGGCTCGATCGTCTGGGCCAACGAAACGGCCTTGTCGATTCACGGCGTCGATGCGCTCGCGGATTTCGGCGGCGATGCCACCGGCTTTCAGAAGCGCTTTTCGCTGAAATACCGCAATAACCACGCGCTGCTGCCCGAGCAATATCCGCTCGCGCGCGTGCTCGCGGGCGAGGTGTTTCACGACGTGATCGTCGAGGTGACGAAGCCCGGAGACGACACGTTTCGCCGTGTCCACCAGATACGCAGCCTCGTGCTGACCGACGCCGCCGACGAGCCGCAGTCGCTGGTGCTCGTGATCCAGGACGTGACGGAGCGGTTCACGGCCGAAGAGCGCTTCGAAAGAACCTTCAACGCCAATCCGGCGCCTGCCGTGATCTGCCGGCTGTCCGACCTCCGGTACGTGAAGGTCAATCAGGGCTTCCTGGAGATGACCGGCTACGCGCGGGACGAAGTCATCGGTTGCTCGGCCTATGAGTTCGACGTGCTCGGCGGGTCGGACAGGAGAGATCAGGCCGTCGGCTACCTGAACGAAGGCCGCACGATCCCGCAAATGGAAAGCGTGCTGCGCATCGCGGACGGCGGCAGCAAGTTCGTGATCGTGGCGGGCCAGCCGATCGAGATCGGCGACGAGAACTGCATGCTCTTCACCTTTATGGACCTCGAACCGAGGCGGAAAGTCGAAGCGGCGCTGCGGCAGACGGAAGAGCGCTTTTCGACGGCCTTTCGTCTCGCGCCCGTGCCGATGACCGTCGGCTCGCTGGACGACATGCTGTTTCTCGACATCAACGACGCATTCGTTGCGGTGACCGGCTACCAGGCAGAAGAGGTGATCGCACGGAGTCCGTCGTCGCTGGGATTGTGGGCGGACGGCGCGGCTTTCGATCAGTTTCGGCAAGACGTCGAATCGGCCGGCAGCGTGCGCAATGTCGAGATGCAGTTGTGCACCAAGAGCGGGGACACGCTCGACTGTCTCGTTTCTGCCGAGACGGTCACCATCCATGAGCGGCGCTGCGTGTTGTGCGTGCTCCAGGACATCACGGAGCGCAAACGTTCCGAAGGGGAGTTGATCGCGGCCATCGAGACGGTGATGCAGGACACGTCGTGGTTCAGCCGGACCGTGATCGAAAAGCTGGCGGAGATTCGCCATCCCGCGCGCGCAGGCCAGACAGGCGCGGCGCTCGCGGACCTGAGCCCGCGCGAGCGCGAAGTCCTCGTTCTGATGTGCGAGGGCAGCGACGATTCGAAGATTGCAGAAACGCTGCACCTGTCGCGCAACACGGTGCGCAATTATGTTGCCGCCATCTACAGCAAGATCGGCGTCAACCGCCGTTCGGCGGCTATCATCTGGGCGCGCGACCGTGGAATCGACCGCAATGGCCACGCAGGGATATCGCCACGGCCGGGTCATCTTCAACGCGGCCGGGAACGATAACGTCAGTTATCCTTATCAAGCTTGTCGCGGACCTTGTCCTTGGCCTCGCCGATGTTGCGCTGGACCGTACCCGTCGCTTTTTCGACTTTGCCTTCCACCTCGGTTTCCCGATTACCTGTGACCTTGCCGGCCACTTCCTTGATCGAGCCTTTGATCTCCTTCGCTGCGCCCTTGATCCGGTCGTTATCCATGATTGCTCTCCAGTCGATGAGGGGAAAGTCCCTTGCCGAAACGGCGGGGACAGGCTCAATGTAGCGAAGCATCGCGCCTGGCAACAGAGCCGTACGCACCGGGTAATCCGGTATCGTTGTCACGAACCTGGCGGAAGGACAGGTGTGCGAATCCGGGCCGGCGCTCGGGGCTTGCGCCCATGGAGAGTCCGGCAGTGCAGGTCGGTATGGTTGAACCAGGCCGATTGGTATGCCGGTATCTATTCAGTGCCGGGGCGGCGGCGATACAGTGGCCGCATCCGGTGGCCAGGCCGCCGGACGGCGCTGCGTCACGCTGATCGCCCATCGACAACGGGCTTCCTTCTTTCCTTTCGCCATGAAACCACTTTCCGCTCAAGATCCGGATTCCGGGGAAGCCGCGCAACGGGAGGTACCGTCGGTGCAGACGCTTCAGATACGGGAATTGCATCATCGCATGCGCAATAGCCTTCATCTGATCGCCTGCACATTGCAGCTTCAGTCACGCCAGTCCAGCAATGCCGAAACGAGGTATGCGCTCGATACCGCCGCCCGCCGCATCGGCAGCGTCGCGCGGATTCACGAGCATCTTTATGGGAGCGGCCTGCGTGGCGGCGAGCCCGCGAGAGACTATCTGGCCAGCCTTCTGCGCGACCTGCGCGGCGCGCTGCTGGACCCCGGCAGCCTGCGCACGTTGCGTCTCGCGGCCGGCGAAGCGTTCGTGCTCGATCGCGAGACGCTCATATCGCTCGGCTCCATCGTGGCCGAACTGGTGACCAACGCGGTCAAATACAGCACCGGCGACGTCGATGTGACATTGGCGTGGCACGCAGGGCAGGTGGAAGTCGTCGTCGAAGACAAAGGGCGCGGATTTCCGGCCGGTTTCGATCCCGTGCACGATGCCGGTTTCGGTCTTCGGCTCGCGCATCATCTGTGTACCGCATCGAGGGGAACCCTGCAGATCGAGACGAATGCCGGACATGGCCGTGTCAAGGCGGTGCTCGCTCGGTAAACGCCGTGGACCTGTTCGAATTTCCGGTCATCGGCCACGGCGTGCGCGCCTTTTAGGTAATTCGTACTCCAATACACCGCGGGCTCGTGCCCAGACTATCGCGCCGGCTCGCCGGTGGACGCCGATCTTCGTGTATATCCGCGAGACGTGATTGCGGACGGTATTGCGTGATAGCCCGAGCGCGCCGGAAATGTCCTCGTCGGTCCGCCCCTCGCACATCAGGCCAAGCACCTCGAGTTCGCGCGGCGTAAGATCGGACAGTTCCGCTTCCGGGCCGGCCACGCGGCGCGGCTGACGCAGTTGAGCCAGTTTCTCGATGACCGCCTGGCTAAACCAGCTCATGTCCTTCATGACGCTCTCGATTGCCTCCATGAGTTCGGCTTCGGAACGCTTGCGTTCGGACACGTCCTGAAACACGGCGAGAACGCATTGCTGGCCGTCGACGGTCGCGGTCTCGATCGACAGGAGGCAATCCATGTGAGCGTCCTCGCGCGTGCGGAGCCGGATTTCCATTTTCCTGAGGCTACGGGATTGGCGAAGCGTCGTCGCGATATGCCGGCAGGTGCGATCGTCGAGCAGCCGGACTTCCGACGCCCCGCGTCCCCGGAGTTCGTCATGGGCGTAACCGGTCGCGGCGATGAACGCGTCGTTGACGTCGATGATCGTGAAGCCGGCGAACGTAGCGATGACCATGGGAATCGGGGTCATCAGAAATGCCTTGCGGAAGGGCAAATCGTCATCGTGTTGCGCGAGTCCGTGTTCGCTGCGTGATGCCAGGGGCACGGCGTATTTCTTGCCGGAGATCGGCAGGATGCCCTTGCTCTCCGCCTCGTCCAGCTTGCGCCGGGAAATGTCGCGCATGACGAGGACGATGCCCGAAGCGCCGCCGTCACCCTGCACCCTGCGCGCGTTGACCTCCATCCATGCGTAGCTTCCATCCTTTCTTTGCATGCGAACTTCCGTCGGCACGGGATCGACGCCGTCCCGCATGAGCCGCTCGTGGGCGGCGGCTACCGTGGGCAAATCTTCCGGAAAGACAAAGGCGTCCGGGCCCTTTCCCACCATCTCCTCGGGTTTCCAGCCGAGAATCCGCTCGCACGACGGCGACGCATAGTGCATCACGAGGTCGAACCCTACCCGGCACACCATGTCGGCGCTGTTCTCCGCCAGAAACCGGAAATCCTCTTTCTGGTTTCGCATCATTCACGCTCCCGGCAGGTTTCAGACGGTTTTTCTGATGAATAAGGCGCGAGCCTTGGGGGTAATGCCTGCTTTTATCACGCCGGATCCGCGACGGTATTCCCGGATATCCGGAGAGAAAGGAATAGGGCGGTGCGGAGAGAAAGAACGGCCTTTTTGAAATAAATGGGGTCAAAATTATTTTTATTGATTTTCGAAATGACCAGACGATTCCTGTTGCCAGGTGATCGTATCAATACCTCGCACCCAGGAAGGTCAAATATTGTCAGGGGCGTTGCCGGTTAAGCAGAAGCTGACGACCGGCTCGTGGTGGCTCGACTGTGAAATCATCATTCGCCGTCGTTCTCGCGCTAGTGATTCCATTCAGTTATCGCGATGAAAATTTGTCACTTCTTTCAAAAGTGAAGCTGGGTTGAAACTCGATCCGGTCGGTGTTCCTCTGCGCCGGCGATGTGTTACCCAAAGCAGTTTATCTACGAAGGCGAAGGGCGCGGTCCGGCCCGCTTCGTTCACACCGTCCTGCGGAGATCCGCCATGAATGACGTCACGCTCACGGCCGCCGACGAAGCCGGCTCCCCGCGCCTCGCCGGCGTAGCCGCGCCCGCCGCCTCGCGCGCGAGCCAGTTCCGGCTCATCGCGGCCTGCTCGATCGGCAACGCGCTCGAAATGTACGACTTCACGGTCTACAGCTTCTTCGCCATCCTGATCGGCCGGCTCTTCTTTCCCTCGGACAATCCCTATGGTTCGCTGCTGCTCGCGGTAGCGACCTTCGGCATCGGCTTCGTCATGCGTCCGCTCGGCGCCTTCGTGATCGGCAGCTACGCGGACCGGCGCGGCCGCAAGGCCGCGATGACGCTGACCATCGCGCTGATGGTGGGCGGCACGCTGTGCATCGCTTTCGCGCCCACTTACGCGCAGGCGGGCGTGCTCGGCTCGTTCGTGATTCTCGCGGGGCGCCTGTTGCAGGGCTTCTCGCTGGGCGGCGAGGTGGGGGCGGCCACGGCCATGCTGATGGAGTCGGGCGCCGTGGGCCGGCGCGGCTTTCGCGTGAGCTGGCAACTGGGCAGCCAGGGCATCGCCGCGCTCCTCGGCGCCTTCACGGGCGCGCTCCTGTACGCCTTTCTCACGCCCGCCGCGCTCGAAAGCTGGGGCTGGCGCCTGCCGTTCCTCGCGGGCCTCGCCATCGCGCCCGTGGGCCTCTACATCCGCTCGAAGCTCGACGAAACGCACGAGGCCGCGCCCGACGTGCCGAGCCCGCTCGGCACGCTGATGCGCGAGCATGGAACGAAACTGCTGCAAGGCATTCTCTCGGTGACCGCGGGCACGGTGGGGATGTACCTCGTGGTGTTCTTCATGCCCACCTACATGATCCGCGTGCTGAAGATGCCGCCGTCGCTCTCGCTGCTCGCGGGCTGCGCGACCGGGCTCACGATGCTCGTGGCGTCGCTCGCTTCGGGGCGGCTGGCGGACCGTTTCGCGCGCCGCAAGCCCATCGTGATGGCGGCGATCTTCTTCAACATCGCCTTCGTCGTTCCGGCGTTCTGGCTGATGACGCACTTTCCGAGCGTGCCGCTGGTGCTGCTGCTGGCGGTGATCATGACGGCGGCCACCAACCTCGGCTCGACGCCGATGCTGCTCATCATCATGGAAATACTGCCGAAAAGCGTGCGCGCAAGCGGGCTTTCGGTGATCTACAGCGTAGGCGTGACGGTGTTCGGCGGCAGCTCGCAATTCCTCGTGACGTGGCTGCTCGCGAAAACGGGCAATCCGCTCACGCCCGCGCTCTATCTCGTCGCGTGCAGTTGCGTGACTTTGCTCGCGGTAGCGAGCATCCGCGAACACCGCGTTGCCTGACCTTCCCCAACTCTTCGATCATGGAGGACGACCTTGCCATGAAGCGCGAACCCGCTTTGATGCCATTCAGACAGTTGCCCACGCTGCTGCCCCAAATCGAAATCGACGCCGAGACCTTCATCGGCATACGCCGGCAGATCCATGCCCAGCCGGAGCTCGGCTTCGAGGTGGGCGCCACCGCGAAGCTCGTCGCCATGCTGCTCGAGAAGTGGGGCTACGAGGTGCATACGGGCATTGGACGTAGCGGCGTGGTTGGCCAGCTCAAGGTGGGCGACGGCCAGCGGCGCCTCGGCATACGCGCCGACATGGACGCGCTGCCGATCGTCGAGAACACCGGTCTGCCTTATGCGAGCCAGACCTCCGGCAAGATGCACGCGTGTGGGCACGACGGCCACACGGCGATCCTGCTCGCGGCGGCGAAGGAGCTGGCCGACCGGCGCGACTTCAACGGCACGCTGAACCTCATTTTCCAGCCCGACGAAGAGAACCTCTGCGGCGCGAAGGCGATGATCGACGACGGTCTCTTCGAACGCTTTCCGTGCGACGCCGTTTACGCGCTGCACAACATGCCGGGCGTGCCGGCGGGCACGTTCCGCGTGCTGCCGGGGTCGGTGAGCCTTTCGTCCGACGTGGCCGACGTGACGCTCAAGGGCGTGGGCGGCCACGGCGCGATGCCGCACCGCGTGAAGGATCCCATCGTGGCGGCGGGCGCGCTCATCGCGGCGCTGCAGACCGTGGTTGCGCGCAATGTGCCGCCGGACGATACGGCCGTCGTGTCGATCGGCTACATTCGCGGCGGCGCGACGCACAACGTGATTCCGGAGTCGGTCCAACTGGGCCTGAATGTGCGCGCGGCGCGGCCCGAGACGCGCGCGCTCGTGGAGGCGCGCGTGCGCGAGATCGTTGCGTTGACCGCGCAGGCGCATGGCGTGGAGGCGCAGATCGACTATCGTCAGCTCACCCCACCGATGGTCAATACGTCTGAAGAAACGGTGCTCGCGCAACAGGTCTGCGCGGAGCTGGTGGGCGAAGAGAACGTGGTCACGCAGGCACCGAAGGGCTTGAACGGCAGCGAGGATTTCGCGTGGATGCTGGGCGCCGTGCCGGGCTGCTACCTGCTGCTCGGCAACGGCGAAGGCGAGTTCGGCGGCTGCATGGTTCACAACCCCGGTTACGATTTCAACGACCAGGTGTTGCCGCTGGGCGCGGCATGCTGGGTCCGTCTCGCGCAGAGGTTTCTCGCGACCTGATCCACTGCGGTTTGTCCGGCCCCGCGTTGTATTTCACTTTCACGCGTGCGGCTTGTTCAAGGCCGCACGCGTTTTTGCGTTACCGGGCTTTTGCGCGATGCCTGACATAAGCAGCGAATTTGCCGAGACCCTATGAGCCGCCCGCGGTTGCAGCATTCCATTTGACTAGCCGAAACAGGGCTGACCGATGGCACAATAGAAGTTAACCTCCTTTTCATCCGGTGCAGCGACAACATCCAAGACGCATTGCAATGAATGCAGCATCGAATGTCATGGCCGGCAAGGGCAAGCGTTTCGTCGAACGCGTCTATCGTCTGAGGATCGCGGGGCTTGGCCTTGGGTTCCTCTGTGTCGCCTCCGTTTTCTGGCAGCAGCACCGTGGCTTCGTGCTATGGGGGCTGCTTGCCTTTCACGGTTTTCTCTGGCCGCATGTTGCGCGGCGCGCCTCGCTGGCCTGCGAAGTGCCGTTTCGTGGCGAACGCGTCAATCTTCTGATCGATGCGGCGTTCGGCGGCTTCTGGGTGATCGCGATGCGCATGAACGTGCTGCCGTGCGTGCTGATCCTCGTGATGCTCAGCATGGACAACATCGCGGCAGGCGGTGTGCAGTTGTTCGCGCGTGGCGTGCTGGCCCATCTGGTGGGTTTCGTCATCGGCATCCTGACGCTCGGCTTCCTGTTCGAGCCGATGTCGAGCATGCCGACGATCCTCGCCTGTTTGCCGTTTCTCGTGATCTATCCGCTTGCGCTGGGGTTGGCCACCTACCGCATTTCGCGCAAGCTCGGGGAGCAGACCCGTACCCTCCAGCGGCTGAGCCGCACCGATGGCCTCACGGGGCTGCTCAACCGGCGCAGTTGGGAGCACGAGCTGTCCGCGGAATTCGAACGTTGCCGCGAGCGCCGTTATGCGTCGTCGCTGTTGCTTGTCGACCTCGATCACTTCAAGCGCATCAACGACACGCTCGGCCATCCGGCCGGCGATGCGGTTCTGCAGGCCTTTGCCGCCATGCTGCAGTCGCATTTCCGCGAGAGCGACCCGATTGGCCGTTACGGCGGCGAGGAGTTCGGCGTGGTGCTGCCCGGCGCGACGCTCACCGAGGCGCGCGCCGTGGCCGAACGCCTCGTCGCGACGGTGCGCGACCAGGCGGGGCACGACGGCGCCGCGTGTCCTTGCACGATCAGCGTCGGCATCGCGCAATGCGAGCAGGACATGCCCAATCACATCGCCTGGCTGCAGAAGGCCGACGCGAGCCTTTACGGCGCGAAGCTGGGCGGACGCGACCGCGTGGTAGTGGGCGAGGCGCTCGCGCAGCCGTGAGTGCGCGTATTCGCTAACGGGTGGTTCGGGTCGGCCTTGTGGACCTGGCTCGCTTATTTCGCGTGCAGCGCGGCGGGCTCGGCCTGCTGCGCGCCGCGGTTCAGGCACCCGATCCCGGCCAGCGTGGCAGCGACCGCGACGTCCAGCGGCGTGTGCGGCTCGCGGCCCAGCGTGGCAACAACCCGCGCGTTCTCGAGCCGGATCGGCTCGCGCCAGAGGTAGCGCATCTCCAGCATTTCGCGCAGCGTCGTGACGAACGGCGCGGCCGCGTAGACGAACGCCCACGGAAAGCGGCGCTGGCGCGGCTTCGCGCCGTGCCGCTGCGCGACACGGCAGATGGCTTGCGCCATCTGCTTGCCGTCGGCATCCCAGTGACCGCCGAAGTGGAACGTCGCGAACGCCGGCAGCGTGGCTCGTCGTTCGATCAGCTCGACCATCGTGCGGGCCACGTCGGGCACGTAGGCCCACTGATGGCCCACGCCGGGGCGGCCGGGCAGGCGGACGACGCTAACGGGCCGGCCCGCTTGCACGATACCTTGCGAGAACCAGTTATTGCCGGTGAGATGCGGACCGAAGAAGTCGCCGGCCCGCACGACGATCGTGCGCACCCCTTGCGCGGCGGCCGCCTGCAATTGCCGCTCGAGTTCGACGCGGATCGCGCCCTTGCGCGTGCGCGGCCGCTGCGGCTGGTCTTCGGTGAGCGTCGGGAACGCCTCGGGCCCGTAGTTATAGACCGTGCCGGGCAGGACGACGGTTGCGCCTTCGGCCTGGGCCGCTGCGATGGTGTTGCCGATCATCGGCAACACGAGCTTCGACCAGTTGCGATAGCCGGGCGGGTTCACGGCGTGGACGATCACGGCGCAACCGCGCGCCGCGCGCATGACGGCTTCGCGGTCCATGGCGTCGCCCTGCCGCCAGTCGATGCCATCACCGGAATTCGCGACTTCCGCCGCCCGGCGATGCAGCGCGCGCACCTGCCAGCCCGCCTCGCGCAACTGGCGCGCCACTTCGCCGCCTATCCCGCCGGTGGCGCCCAGCACGAGCGCAAACCGGTCCTGCTGTCCCTGACGTTCGGAAAATGGGGTTGCCATGATGATCCTCCGCTGCGTTCCGATGGTTTCGACGGAGACATTCTGCGACGGGCGCCGCACATAATAAATTGGCAAACAAAAGGGATCGGCTATACATTTATGTATGACTTCGAACCTGAGCTGGGAGCTCTACCGGACTTTTCTCGCCGTGCTGACCGAAGGCTCGCTTTCGGGGGCCGCGCGCGCGCTCGGCATCACGCAGCCGACGGCGGGGCGGCACGTCGAGGCGCTGGAGGCGGCGTTCGGCCAGCCGCTCTTCACGCGTTCGCAGACGGGCCTGCTGCCGACCGAAGCGGCCACGGCGCTGCGCGGCTACGCCGAGGCGATGCGCAGCACCGCGGCGGCGCTGGAGCGCGCGGCGTCCGGCCGGGGCGAGGAGATGCGCGGCGTGGTGCGGATCTCGGCGAGCGAGGTGATCAGTGTGGAGGTGCTGCCGCCCGTGATCGCGCAATTGCGGCGCGAGCATCCGGGGCTCGTGGTCGAGTTGGTGGCGACGAATCGCTTGCAGGATCTGCTGCAGCGCGAAGCGGACATCGCGGTCCGCATGACGCGGCCGGTGCAGGAGATGCTGATCGCGCGGCGTATCGGCGCCGTCGAAGTGGGACTGCATGCGCGCGACGACTACCTCGCCGCGCATGGAACGCCGGCCACGCTAGACTGTTCCGTCGCGATCTAAACGGTATTCTGTAGTGCGAGATATTTGGCGTTGAG
>NZ_JBANLK010000074.1:0-22919 GCF_054968425.1 Paraburkholderia sp. AV2 | reverse complement strand
ACCCGACATTATGACAACGCCCCATGCGCCGCACCGATGACGCCAGCCGGCCTTGGGGGGGGCGCGGCGGGCGGGCGCCGCCACGCCCGCGTCCACGGCTACCTCACCGCTCGCAGCGCTGGCCCCCGACGCCGCCACCTGGGCCACCACCGAATACATCCGCCTCGACGCGAGCGTAGACCGGCTCGACGCCCGGCTCTCGGCGCTGCAGGGCGCGCAGGACCTGGCGCTGTCGGCCGCGCTCAGCGAATCGTCGCGCTCGTCGAGCCGCGCCTCGATCCTCCTGATCGTGACGATGCTCGCCGGGGCGACGCTGCTGCTCTACACCTTCGGCGCGCGCGAAAGCGCGGCCCGCGAAAAGCTGCACGGCACGCGTGTCATCAGCGAGGGGTTCCAGGGGCTGTTCGACGCCCATCCGGTGCCGATGTACGTATTCGACCGCGAGACCCTGGGCTTTCTCGCCGTCAACGCGGCGGCGGTCCAGCAGTATGGCTACCGCGAGGAAGAGTTCCTCACGATGACGATCCGCGACATCCGTGCGCACGAGGACGTCGCGCGTCTCGATCAATACCTCGCGCGCACGGACACGCTCACGCCGAACGTGCGCACGATGGCCGGCGTCTGGCATCACCGCCGCCGCAACGGCTCGACGATCAGCGCCAACATTGCGCACCATGCGCTGACGTTTCTCGGCCGCGCCGCCGTCTTCGTGCACGCCGACGACGTGACCGAGCAGATCCTCGCCGAGGCAGAGGCGCAGCGCTCGAACCAGATGCTCGAAACGGTGATCGACAACATTCCGCAGCGCATTTTCTGGAAGGACGCCGAATCGCGGTATCTGGGCTGCAACATGACGTTCGCGCGCGACGCGGGGCTCGCGTATCCCGAGCAGATCATCGGCAAGACCGACGAGGATCTGCCGTGGCGATCCTACGCCGCGCTCATGCGGGCACAGGACCGCGAGGTGCTCGAATCGGGGCTGCCGAACATCAATTTCGAAGAGGACATGACGGTCGGCGGCGTGCACAAGACCGCGCTCACGAGCAGGCTGCCGATGCTGGACGGCGACGGCCGCGTAATCGGCGTGCTGGGCTCGTTCACGGACACGACCGAGCGCAAGCGCGCCGACCTCGCGCTGCGCCTGCAAAGCCGTGCGCTCGACGCCTGCGTGAACGCGATTCTCATCACGGCGCCGGGGCCGGGCGGCAGCAACCTGATCGAATATGTGAACCCGGCGTTCGGGCGGATCACGGGCTACGACCCGGCCGAGGTGATCGGGCTCGATAGCCGTCTGCTGCAGCGCGACGACCGCGACCAGGACGGGCTTGTCGCGATCCGCGAGGCGCTGGCCGCGAACCGCGAGGTGAGCGCCGTGCTGCGCAATTACCGCAGGGACGGCGGGCTCTTCTGGAACCAGTTGCTGATCGCGCCGGTGCCCGACCTGGAAGGCCGGACGACGCATCACATCGGCATCATCAACGACGTCACCGCGCTGATCCGCTACCAGGAGCAGCTCGAATATCAGGCGAACTACGACAGCCTCACGCTGCTGCCGAACCGCAATCTGCTGCGCGACCGCCTGCAGCAGGCGCTCGTCACCGCGCACCGGCACGAGCGCGGCGTGGCCGTGGTGTTCATCGACCTCGACGGCTTCAAGAATGTAAACGACAGCCTCGGCCACAGTGTGGGCGACCGGCTGCTGCGCGTCGTGGCCGAGCGGCTCGCGCGCTGCACGCGCACGAGCGACACGGTTGCGCGCCACGGCGGCGACGAGTTCGTGATCGTGCTGACCGACACCCTCGACGAAAAATCGCTGATCAACTGGATGGAGCGGGCGCGGGCCATGATCTCGGAACCCGTGTGGCTCGACGGCACTGAGCTCTACGTGGGTTGCAGCATGGGTGCGAGCCTTTTTCCGCAGGACGGCGGCGACGCCGAGACGCTGCTCAAGAAGGCCGATGTCGCGATGTACCGCGCCAAGGACATGGGGCGCAACACCTTCCAGTTCTTCGAACCGGAGATGAACGCGAGCGTGGGCGCGCGCATGAACCTCGAACGGCGCCTGCGCCGCGCGCTGCGCGACGGCGAGTTCCGGCTGCACTACCAGCCGCAGGTGGAGGTGGGAACGGGGCGTATCGTGGGCATGGAGGCGCTCGTGCGCTGGCACGACCCGGAAACCGGGGTCGTGCCGCCCTCGCAGTTCATTCCTGTCGCCGAGGAAAGCGGGCTGATCGGCTCGCTTTCCGACTGGGTGCTGCGCGAGGCCTGCCGCCAGAACCACGCCTGGCAGCGCGCGGGGCTGCCGGCGGTGCGCGTCTCGGTGAACCTGTCGGCGCGCGTGTTCAATCAGCGCAATATCGCGCAGCTCGTGACCGAGGTACTCGCGCAAACCGGTCTCGAAGCCTGCTGGCTCGATCTCGAACTCACCGAGAGCACGCTCATGCGCAACGCCGAAGAGGCGGTGTCGATGCTCAACGAGCTGCACGCGCTAGGCATCGGGCTTTCGGTGGACGACTTCGGCACCGGCTATTCGAGCCTGAGCTACCTGAAGCGGCTGCCGGTGGACCGGCTCAAGATCGACCGCTCGTTCGTGGCGGATATCGGCTCGGGCGGCGACGACGAAACCATCACGGCGGCGATCATCGCGCTCGCGCACGAATTGCAGTTGCTGGTGGTGGCGGAGGGCGTGGAGACGTCGTCGCAGTACGCATTCCTGCGCGAGCGCGCCTGCGATGAAATGCAGGGCTTCTTTTTCGCGCCGCCGCTGCCCGGCGAGGAGGTCGCGACGCTGCTTGGCGCGAGCATTGCGTACGAAGAAGGGGCCGGGACGGCCTGGATGGCCTGAACGGGCGGGGGACGTCCGCGCCCGGGGCCCGGGCCCGGATCAGGTGGCGATCGGCGGCAGCGGACGCGGCCGGCGGTCGTTGCCGGTGGCGACGTAGGTGAGGGTCGCTTCCGTCACCTTGACGACTTCGTCGGCGAGACGCATGCGCTGGGCGTACACCTCGACCTCGACGGTCACCGAGGTCGTCCCGGTCTTGACGATCTCGGCGTAGAAGCTCAGCAGATCGCCGACGAACACCGGCTGCTTGAACAGAAACGAGTTCACGGCGACGGTGGCGACGCGGCCGTTCGCGCGCCGGCTCGCCGGAATCGAGCCGGCAATGTCCACCTGCGACATGATCCAGCCGCCGAACACGTCGCCGTGGACGTTCGCGTCCGAGGGCTGCGGCACGACGCGCAGCGCGGGCGGTTTTTCTGGAAGCGGGAGGGCGTTGGTCATCGGTCGTCCACGAAGGTCCACGAAAGTTCACGAAAAGGAGGGGGAATGTCGCGGCCGGCGCGGCAAGGCGGCGATGAGCGGCGCCGGGCGCCTTCTGCGACAATACGGTAATCACGAATTGTACGGGAAAGCGAGGCCCAGGCCGGCCGTCGCGGGGCGTTCGCGCCGATCCCGTCGCCCAAAGTCCCGAATACACCACGCGGTTTCCCGCTGCCGCCATGCGCCGCTTTCCCGCCTCGAACGAACCGCCGCTGCCCGCCACCGGGCCGCGCAACGACTGGCAGACCATCGTCTCGCTGCTGCCCTATCTCACCGCCTACAAGTGGCGCGTGGGGTTCGCGCTCACCTGCCTGATCGGCGCGAAGGTCGCGAACCTCGGCGTGCCGATCGTGATGAAGCACATCGTCGACGGCCTCGCTTCCGTGCGCCACCTCGCGGCGCTAGGCCGCGCCGAGCACGCGCCCGGCATCGTGCTTGTGGGCGGCATCGGGCTGCTCGTGGTGGCGTACGCGGTCGTGCGGCTCTCGACCTCGCTCTTCACCGAGCTGCGCGAAATCCTCTTTTCGAAGGTGACCGAAAGCGCCGTGCGCCAGCTCGCGCTCAAGGTGTTCCGGCATCTGCACGAACTCTCGCTGCGCTTTCACCTGGACCGGCAGACGGGCGGCATGTCGCGCGACATCGAACGCGGGACGCGCGGCATCACGCAGCTCATCTCGTACTCGCTCTACAGCATCCTGCCGACGCTGGTGGAAGTCGGGCTCGTGCTCGGCTTTTTCGCCGTGAAATATGAGGCGTACTACGCGATCGTCACGCTCGTCGCGCTGGCGGCGTACATCGTGTTCACCGTGAAGGTGACCGAGTGGCGCACGCATTTCCGCCGCACGATGAACGAACTCGACTCGCGCGCCAACTCGCGGGCGATCGATTCGCTGATCAACTACGAGACCGTGAAGTACTTCGGCAACGAGGAATGGGAGACGAAGCGCTACGACGAGAACCTGCATCGCTACCGCGCCGCCGCGATCCAGTCCCAGCATTCGCTTTCCGCGCTGAATTTCGGGCAACAGGCCATCATCGGCACAGGGCTCGTGTTCATCCTCTGGCGCGCGACCCAGGGCGTGATGGCGGGGCGGCTTACGCTCGGCGACCTCGTGCTCATCAACACGTTCATGCTGCAGCTCTACATTCCGCTGAATTTCCTTGGCGTGGTGTATCGCGAACTCAAGCAGAGCCTCACCGACATGGACCGCATGTTCACGCTGCTCACGGTCTCGCGCGAGGTGGCCGACGAGCCGGGCGCGCCGGCGCTGGCGGTGCGCGGCGGCGAGGTGCGCTTTTCGCACGTGAACTTTGCGTACGAGCCGGCGCGGCAGATCCTGCACGACGTGAGCTTTACGATCGCGGCGGGCACGACCACGGCGGTGGTGGGGCACAGCGGCTCGGGCAAGTCGACGCTCTCGCGCCTCCTGTTCCGCTTCTACGACCTCGACCGCAAGACGGGCGGCGCGATCACGATCGACGGACAGGATATCCGCGACGTGACGCAGGACTCGCTGCGCGCCTCGATCGGCATCGTGCCGCAGGACACGGTGCTCTTCAACGACTCGATCTACTACAACATTGCTTACGGGCGGCCCACGGCGAGCCGCGACGAAGTGATCGCGGCGGCGCGCGCGGCGCATATTCACGCGTTTATCGAGAGCCTGCCGAAGGGGTACGACACGCCGGTGGGCGAGCGCGGGCTGAAGCTCTCGGGCGGCGAGAAGCAGCGCGTGGCGATCGCACGCACGTTGCTGAAGAACCCGCCGATCCTGTTGTTCGACGAGGCGACCTCGGCGCTCGACTCGCGTTCCGAACGCGCGATCCAGCAGGAGCTCGACCACATCGCACGCGATCGCACGACGCTCGTGATCGCGCATCGGCTTTCGACGGTGGTGCACGCCCAGCAGATCATCGTGATGGACCACGGGCGCATCGTCGAGCGCGGCACCCACGCAGCGCTGCTGGCCGCAGGTGGTCACTACGCACAGATGTGGGCGCTCCAGCAGCAGCGCGCGGCGCAGCCGGACGCGCAAATCGAGGAGGCGGCGGGCGGCAAGTGACGGGTGGAGGACGAATCTCGCCGCCTGGGGCCGGCACGCGGAGGCTCAGGCGCGCAGGGCTTCGTCGAGCGCCGCGAGCTGCTCCGGCGTCCCGACGTTTTCCCATCGACCCTCGTAGAGCTCGCCGGTGGCGCGGCCCTGTCCGATCGTTTCGCGATAGTACGGCGTGAGCGCGCGCTTCGTTCCGGGGGCGAGGTCGCGGAACATCCGCGTGTCGTAGAGCCCAATGCTGCCGAACGTGCGGCGGGGTGCGCCGTCGGGAGCGAGTACGCCGTCTTCGCCCAGCACGAAATCGCCGTTCGGGTGGAATGGCGGGTTCGGCACCATGACGAGATGCATGCCCGGCTCGGCTCTCGCGGCGAGTGCTTCGGCATGCGTATCGAGGCGCGCGAAATCGTAATCGCTGAAGATGTCGCCGGCTACGCCCACAAACACGGCCGGCTCGCCGTGCGTTTCCAGCAGCGGCAGCGCTTGCGCGATGCCGCCAGCGGTTTCCAGCGCCTGCGGCTCGGGCGAATAGCGCAGCGCGACCCCAAAGCGCGCACCGTCGCCGAGCGCCGCTTCGATGCGCTCGCCCAGCCAGGCATGATTGATCACGATATTCGTATAGCCCGCCGCGGCGAGCCGCTCGATCTGCCAGACGATCAGCGGCTTGCCGCCCGCGGGCAGGAGCGGTTTGGGACAGGCGTCGGTCAGCGGGCGCATGCGCTCGCCGCGCCCGGCGGCGAAGATCATCGCCGTGCGCTCGAAGCGGTCGCGGCTCATGGATTCGGCCTCGTCATGGGTCGGGATGGGGGGCTCAGAAGGTGTAGCCGGCTTCGGCGGCCGTGCCCCGCAGCTCGTCGATGAGCCGCGCGAACGGCGCGAGCGGCCGGTAGCGGTGTGCAACCTTGCTCGCGTAGCCGAGGAAACGCGGCAGGTCGCCCATGTAGTGCGGCTTGCCGTCGCGATAGTTGATCCGGCAAAAAAGGCCCAGCACCTTGATATGCCGCTGCAGGCCCGTCCATTCGAGCTGGCGGTAGAACTCGCCGAAGTCGGCGTTCACCGGCAGGCCAGCCTTTTTCGCGCATTCCCAGTAGTGCACAAAGCAGTCCAGTTCGAACTCTTCGTCCCAGCCGATGAACGCGTCGCGCAGCAGCGAAGCCACGTCGTAGGTGATCGGGCCGGACACGGCGTCCTGGAAGTCGAGCACGCCCGGGTTCGGGCTCGCGATCATCAGGTTGCGCGGCATGAAATCGCGCAGCATGAAGACCTGCGGCTGCTTGAGCGCGTTTTCGACGAGCAGCGCAAAGGTGCGGTCGAGCACGCCGCGCGTGGCCGCGTCCACCTCGCGCCCCAGGTGGCGCTGCAGGTACCACTCCGGCATCAGTTCCATCTCGCGGCGCAGGAAAGCTTCGTCGAACGGCGGCAGCACGCCTTCGCGCGAGGCGAGCTGCCAGCGCACGAGCGCGTCGAGCGCGTCGCGCATCAGCTCGCGGGAGCGCGGGCCGGGGCCGGCGTCCTGCAGCGCCTTCAGGTAGGGGGCGGTGCCGAGGTCGGTCACGAGCATGAAACCGGCGTCGAAATCGGCCTCCAGCACGCGCGGCACGTGCACGCCCGCGCTGGCGAGCAGTTCGTCGACCTGCACGAACTCCCGGCATTTCTCGGGCGGAGGCGCGTCCACGGCGATCAGCGTCGCCCCGTGCTCCCCGGCGCTGCCGATACGGAAGTAGCGCCGGAAGCTCGCGTCGGCGGAAGCCGGAGCGAGCGTGGCGAGATCGAGCGCGTAGCGTTGCGCATGGGAGGCGAGCCAACTGGCAAGGAGGTCGAGGCGCGTATCGGCCACGCGGGGCACGGCGGTTGGAGTCATGAAAACCGGGAGCAGAATCAGTGGATCAACGTCTTGCCATATAATACCCCACGACTTTTTTGACGCGACTCGCGCCAAAGCCCGCATGACGGTACGCTTGCCGCCTTCATCGTCCGATGAAAGGCTATCCGCTGTGCGCCCGGTCTGAGCCGGGGCCCGCGCGAGAAGCGGGTGTCCCTGACCGGGGGCTGATGGCCGGGCCGATTCGCCAAAACCATACATGCCGCCCAGAAAGCTTTTCCAGACGATCTCCAGAAGTGACGACGGCGTGCCGGGCAAGCGGCGGCTCATCGCGGCGCTCGTGGCCGTGCCGGGCTTGATGCCCGCGATTTCGCACGCCCAACTGTCGGGTGCGGCCGCCCAGCCCGAGCAGCTAGACGGTCCGTGGAGCCTGCGCCTTGCGCCGCAGCTCGAAGACCTTCCCCCTGTGCCGGGCCAGCATCCGGCCACGTTCGTGCTCGGCGACTCGACCACGGGCACCACGGACACCGACCTCGCGGCCAAGGGCGCGGCGGAGCTGCGCCAGGGCAGCAACTCGGTCAAGGGCGACGCGCTGCACTACGACGAAGACACCGATATCGCCGATGCGTACGGCCACGTCGTGGTGTCGCAGGACGGCACGACCTTTGCGGGACCCGAAGGGCACCTGAAGGTCGAAGCGAACGAAGGCTTCATGCCGGCGGCAAAGTATCACTTCACGCTGACAGGCGGCTCCGGCACCGCGGAGCGCGCGGACCTGCTCGACAACGAGCGTTCGGTGCTCACGAACGGCACCTATACGGCGTGCCAGTGCTCGACTAACCCTTCGTGGTACATCAAGGGCAGCGAGTTCGACTTCGACACCGGCGCCGACGAAGGCGTGGCGCACAACAGCGTCCTGTACTTTCAGAACATCCCGATTTTCGCGAGCCCGTGGCTCTCGTTCCCGCTCTCGGGCGACCGCCGCAGCGGCTTTTTGCCGCCGACGTTCTCGATCGACTCGACGAACGGCTATGACATCGCGGTCCCGTACTACTTCAACATCGCGCCGAACTACGACGCGACGGTCACGCCGGAGTTGATGTCCAAGCGCGGCCTGTTTACGACGGCGAATTTCCGGTATCTCACGCCGAACTATTCGGGGACCATGACCGGCACGTTCCTGCCGGACGATTCGCAGACGCACACGAACCGCTACGCGCTGTTCATCCAGCACAACCAGAACTTCGGCGACGGGTTCGGCGGATACATCTACTACAACAAGGTCTCGGACAGCCAGTATCCGGAAGACCTGGCGTCGCCGGCCAGCCAGTTCCTGAACGGCACGCAGTTGCTGTACCAGCAGGAAGCCGGCCTCACGTACAACAACGGGCCATGGTCGGTGCTCGCGCGTGTCCAGAACTGGCAGACGCTCGCGCCGTCCACGGCGCCGTACGGCCGCGAGCCCGAGCTGAACATCAAGTACAACAAGTACAACGTCGATGGCTTCGACTTTGGCGCGACCGCCGACTACTCGCGTTTCACCATCACGACCCCGGACTCGACCGAAGGCGATCGCATCACCTTCAGCCCGTACCTGTCGTACTCGGTGGTCGGGCCGGGCTACTTCGTCACGCCGAAGGTGCAGTGGCACTTCGCGTCGTACGACCTGAGCGAAATCGGCTCGGGCTCGCCCGTCGGGCAGCCGAAGGACTTCACCGAGCAGGTGCCCACCTTCAGCTTCGACTCGGGGCTCGTGTTCGAGCGCAATGTCCACCTGTTCGGCAGCGACTACATCCAGACGCTGGAGCCGCGCCTGTACTACGTGTACACGCCGTACCGGAACCAGGAGTTCGCGCCCCTTTTCGACACGGCCGAGTCCGACTTCGGGCTCGCGGAGATCTTCACGCCGAACACGTTCGTCGGCGACGACCGCATTGCCGACGCGAACCGTATTACCGCCGCGCTCACCACGCGTTTCATCGATCCGGCGACCGGCGACGAGCGCGCGCGCTTCGTGATTGCGCAGCAGTACTACTTCCAGGATCAGCGCGTGACGCTTCTGCCGGGCGAGACGTCGGCGGAAGCGACGCACTCCGATCTGATCGCCGGTGCGGCGCTGAAGATCGGGGGCGGTTTCGCTTCGGAAACGGCGTTCCAATATAATGCCGACAATAATCAGCTCACGAAGGCGAGCGTCGGTTTCGGATACAGCGCCGGCCCCGGCCGCGTGCTGAATATCGCGTACCGCTACACGCGCGCGAACACCACGCTCGACTACACGCCGATCAACCAGCTTCTGATTTCGGCGCAATGGCCGTTCTCGCACCGGGTGTACGCCGTGGGCCGCATCAACTACGATCTGGTTGGCCACGCCCTGGTCGACGGTCTCGTCGGTCTCCAGTACGACGCCGACTGCTGGACGCTCGGCGTCGGTTTGCAGCGTTATTCGGACGGGGTCAATTCAGCGGGCGCCCAGACTTCGGGGACGCGGTTCATGGCGCAGTTGACGCTGAAGGGACTGACGAAGGTCGACAACGGGCTGACAGCGGCGTTCCAGGCCGGCGTAGCGGGCTATACGCCGCTGCCCGCGATGCCGCCGCCGCAGTCGCGCTTCTCGGATTATCAATAACGCGTGATCCGTCGCGCTTTTCCGGAAACGGAAGGCGCGCGAGGCAGCGCGGGGTCGGTGCATAGAGACGGGCGAAGCTGCCCGCCAACATTGGAGTATCTGTGGGAATCATGAAAAAGCTTCGCCTGGCAGCGTTTGCTGCGAGTTTCCTCGCCATAGCGGGTCTCATGCCGGCCGCACCGGCGCAAGCGCAGGGTCTGCCCGCCAATCCCGGGCAAACCGTGGACACGATCGCCGCCGTCGTCAACGACGGCGTGATCACGCAGCGCGAACTCGATGATCGCGTGGGCCTCATCGTGCACCGCCTGCAGCAGCAGAACGCCCCGGTGCCGCCGATGGACCAGATGCGCGCCCAGGTGCTCAACCAGATGGTGCTCGAACGCATCCAGCTCCAGAAGGCGAAGGATGACGGCATCACCGTCGACGACGCGGCCGTGCAGCGCACGCTCGAGCGCCTCGCGCAGGCCAACGGCCTCGACCTCGCCACCTACCGCTCCCGCATCGAGGCGGCAGGCGTGCCCTGGACCACGTTCACGCGCGACGCGCGCACCGAACTCACGCTCTCGAAGCTGCGCGAGAAGGAAGTGGACAGCAAGATCTCGGTTACGGACGCGGAAGTCGCGAACTACATCGCGAGCCAGCGCGGGCCGAACGTGGGCCAGCAGAACGATCTGCACTTCGAGCACATCTTCATCAAGGCGCCGCTGAACGAGTCGCAGACCGACATCGATGCCGCGAAGGCAAAGGCCGACGCGCTGCTCAAGGAGGCGCAGTCGGGCGAGAAGTTCTCGAAGCTCGCCAAGTCGGACTCGCAGGCGCCTGACGCGAGCAAGGGCGGCGACATGGGCTTTCTGAACCCGTCGAAGCTGCCGCCGGAATTCGTGACCGCCGCCGCGACGCTGCGTCCGGGCGAAGTCAATCCGGATCTGATCCGCACCAACGACGGCTTCGAGATCGTCCGTCTCGTTGACCGCCGCACGAGCCAGGGCACCGCCGGCGCCGCGCCGACGCTCGTGCAGACCCATGTGCGCCACATCCTGCTGCGCGTTGGCGAGGGCATGTCGGAGCCGGAAGCGCGCCAGAAGCTGCTGGAGATCAAGCGCGAGGTGCTGGCGGGCGGCGACTTCGCCAAGTTCGCGCGCACCTACTCGCAGGACGGCTCGGCCTCGCAGGGCGGCGATCTCGGCTGGATCAGCCCGGGCGAGACGGTGCCTGAATTCGAGCGCGCCATGAACTCGCTGCAGGACGGCCAGATCAGCGATCCGGTGCGCACCGAGTACGGCTATCACCTGATCCAGGTGCTGGGCCGCCGCGACGCTGAAGGCTCGGTTGCGCAGCAGATGGATCTCGCGCGCCAGGCCATCGGCCAGCGCAAGGCGGAACAGGCCTATGCCGACTGGCTGCGCGAGCTGCGCGACGGCGCCTACGTCGACTACAAGATCCCCGGCATGACGCCGCCGCAGAACTAAAGGAAAACGCGCCGTGAACGCCCCTGCATCCTCGTTGCCGGCTCCGCGAGGGGTGGGGCCGCTGCGCATCGCGATCACCACCGGCGAACCCGCCGGCGTCGGCCCGGAGCTGACTGCGGCGGCGCTTGCCGGCGCGGCGGCCCACTGGCCCGATGCCGGGTTCGTCGTCCTCGGCGACACGGACCTGCTCGCCGCGCGCGCGGGTGCCGTGAACGTCGATTGGGCCGCGCTACACGCCGGCTCCCGCGTGCGTGTCGAACACGTACCGCTTGGCGTGCCTGCCCAGCCGGGCAAGCTCGATGCCGCGAACGGCCGTTATGTACTGCGTTTGCTAGACCGGGCGATTGACGGGGCGCTTGCGCACGAATTCGACGCCATCGTTACCGCACCGCTGCAGAAGAGCACCATCAACGATGCCGGCGTGCCGTTCACCGGCCATACCGAATACCTGGCCGAGCGCACCGCCACGCCGCGCGTGGTCATGATGCTGGCGGGAACCGGCGCGCGGCCGCTGCGCGTCGCGCTCGCCACGACCCATCTGCCGCTCAAGGACGTCTCCGCTGCCCTCACGATCGACGGGCTGGTCGAGACCGTGCGCATCATCGATCATGACCTGCGTTGCCATTTCGGCGTGTCGCAGCCGCGCATCCTCGTCACGGGGCTCAATCCGCACGCGGGCGAGAACGGCTACCTGGGGCGCGAGGAGATCGAAACGATTACGCCGGCGCTGAAGATTGCCGCGGACTCGGGCATCGACGTACGGGGCCCGTATCCGGCCGACACGCTGTTCCAGCCGCGTTACCTGAAAGACGCCGACTGCGTGCTGGCCATGTTCCATGACCAGGGCCTGCCGGTCCTGAAATACGCGACGTTCGGCGAGGGCATCAACGTGACGCTGGGCCTGCCGATCGTTCGTACCTCGGTCGATCATGGCACCGCGCTCGACCTCGCCGGCACGGGCCGTGCCGACGCGGGCAGCCTGATCGCCGCGATCGATACCGCTGTTTCGATGGCGCGGCACCGCCGCGCTCTCTGACCGATACTCAAGACGATGTCCAATAGCAGCAGACAATACCAGGGCCACTTTGCGCGCAAGCGCTTCGGTCAAAACTTCCTTGTCGATACCGGCGTGATCGACTCGATCGTCGACACGATCCGCCCGCAGCGAGGCGAGCGCATGGTCGAGATCGGGCCGGGCCTCGGCGCGCTCACCGAGCCGCTGATCGAACGTCTCGCGACCCCGGAGTCGCCGCTGCATGCCGTCGAACTCGACCGCGACCTGATCGCGCGCCTCACGAAGAAGTTCGGGGCGCTGCTCGAACTGCACGCGGGCGACGCGCTCGCCTTCGATTTCAGCTCGCTCGCCGCGCCTGGCGAGAAACCGTCGCTGCGCATCGTGGGCAACCTGCCGTACAACATTTCGAGCCCGCTGCTGTTTCACCTTGCGGCATTTGCCCCTTGCGTGATCGATCAGCACTTCATGCTGCAGAACGAGGTGGTGGAGCGCATGGTCGCGGAGCCCGGCAGCAAGGCGTTCGGCCGCCTCACCGTGATGCTGCAGTACCGCTACGTCATCGACAAGCTGATCGACGTTCCGCCCGAATCGTTCCAGCCGCCGCCGAAGGTCGATTCGGCGATCGTCCGCATGATTCCGTACGCGCCGCACGAACTGCCCGAGGTCGACGGCTCGATTCTCGGCGAGCTCGTGACTGCTGCGTTTTCGCAGCGGCGCAAGATGTTGCGCAACACGCTTGGCGACTATCGCGACCGCCTGGACTTCGAAGCACTCGGCTTCGATCTGGCACGCCGCGCGGAAGAGGTGCCGGTGGAGGAGTACGTGCGCATTGCCCAGGCGCTGGGGCTGGCTGGGCAGACGGGCGGCTGAGCCGCGCCGTCAGCGCGCCTGCGCCTTGGCGGGCGCGTTCACCAGCGCGATGCCGGCCAGCACGAGCAGGGCGGCGAGGAGGAAGCGGCCGCTGAACGACTCGCCGAGCAGCAGCACGCCAAACGTCACGCCGAAGAGCGGCGTGAGAAACGAGAATACGGAAAGCCGGGACGCCATATAGCGCGTGAGCAGCCAGAACCAGGTGAGATAGCTCGCGAACGCGACGACGATGGCCTGATAGCCGAGCGCCACGACGGCGAGCGGTGTGACCGTGTGGACTTCGAGCTGGCCGAGCCCTGCTGCGAGTGCTAGCAATACCACTGCCGACACCGCCAGTTGATAGAAGAGCGTCTTGCTCGCACTGATATGGGCGAGCGTGCTGCTGCGCACGACCACCGTAGTTGCGGCCCACAGCGCGCCGCCGAGTACGCCGAGCGCGTCGCCGGCAAGACCGGTCAGCGTCGCGCGCAAGTCCCCCGCGCCGTTGCGCGCGAAACCATCCGCAAACGCGAGCGCCATGCCGGCGAACGCCACCGTGATGCCGATCCACTGCGTGCGCCGCATCCGTTCGCCCGGCGTGAACCAGTGCAGACCGAGGGCCGTGAAGCAAGGCGCGGTGTAGAGGAACACGGCCATGCGTGAGGCGCTCGTCATCGTGAGGCCGAGGAAAATGCAAACGAATTCGCCGGCGAACAGCACGCCCGCGAGCAGACCGGCGCCGAGCGTGTCGTCTTCGCGAAAGAGCGGCGTGCCGCGCCGGCTCGCCCACACCCATACGAGCACCGTTGCGATCGCCGAGCGCAGCCCGGCCTGAAACACGGGCGGCAGCGCGACATTGGCGCTCTTGATGGCAACCTGCTGCAAGCCCCAGATCGCGCAGAGCACGACCATCAGGATCACAGCCTGGCTGTCTGGCGCGCGGCGTGCGGGAAGGGTAAGGGTGCTCATCGGTCAGTCGGAGAACGGCTGTAAGGCGGATCGTTACGATAACAAATCCGTCTGTAAGGAGCGCCGATACCCCTGACGCGGGCAGGGAGCGCTGCCCCGTCAACCTCTCAGTTGGCGACGTTGCGCTGGGCCTCGTAGGCCTTCAGATGGCTGTAGGTAACGCGCAGCACCGAGGGGGCGTCGCCGGCTTGCGCCGTGCCGCCGCGCTGGATCAGGTCGCCGAGCACGTGATCGGCTTCCGTGCGAGAACCGTTCTGGACGTCGCGCAGCATCGACGCCGTGAGCGGCGATCCGGCCGCGAACAGCATCGAACGCGAACGTTCAACGAACGCATCGCGTACCGCATGGCCGTTCTCCGCGGCGATAGCGCGGCATTCGGCGAACAGGCGTTCGACGATCGCTTCCCCGTCGGGCGTCGCGAGAATAACGCCCACCGGGGCGCGCATGAGACACGTCGAACCCGCGAGCGAGGCCAGGAATACCCACTTCTCCCACATCTCCTGGAGGATCCGCTCGCTGGCCTTCACGGTGAAGCCGGCATTCGAGAAAATATCGGCGACAGCCTGCACGCCTGCGGAGATTCCGCCGCCCAGCTCGCCGAAGGTGATCGCGTGCGCGTCGTTCAGATGCACGATCTCGCGCTGGGCGTTGAGGGTCGAAGCGATCAGGCAGACGCCCCCCAGTACCGCCTGCGTGCCGAAGCGCGCCTGCAGCACGTCGAGATGGCGCATGCCGTTCAGGAGCGGCAGGATCAGCGTGGACGGACCCACCGCCGCGGCGAAGGAATCGACGGCGCCGTCGAGATCGTAGGCCTTGCAGCTCAGTAGCACGACGTCGAAGGGCTGCGCGTTTCCCGCCTCGAGTACGTCCTGCGTGATCGTTTTTACGTCGCGCAAGTGGAGATCGCCATGCGGGCTATGGATCACGAGCCCGGCCTCGCGTAGCTGCGCGGCGCGCGCCGGCCGGACCAGAAACGTCACGTCGCGCCCGGCGGCGGCCAGCCTGCCGCCAAAGTAACCACCGGTTGCCCCTGCGCCCACTACCAGAATCCGCATGTCCGCTCCTCGAATCGATTGACTGCCTGATTTGCCGCCGCGTTGCCGATCCGGCCGGCAAGTTCGGGATGGCGTTCATGCTAGAGCAAATCAGCCGCGCTTGCCGGCGTCGGCACGGCGCAGGGGATTTTGGTACAGTCCCGTTTTTGACGACGGCAAAATGGAGTACACGATGCGTCTCCTTCACACGATGATCCGGGTCGGCGACCTCGATCGCTCGATCAAGTTCTACACCGAACTGCTCGGCATGAAACTGCTGCGCCGCGAAGATTTTCCCGACGGCAAGTTCACGCTGGCCTTCGTCGGCTATACCGACGAGCGTGACGGCACGGTGATCGAACTCACGCACAACTGGGATACGCCTTCCTATGACCTCGGCACGGGGTTCGGGCATCTGGCCGTCGAAGTGCAGGATGCCTATGCCGCTTGCGCGAAGATCAAGGAACAGGGCGGCACCGTGGTGCGCGAGGCCGGGCCGATGAAGCATGGAACGACGGTGATCGCGTTCGTGACCGATCCGGATGGGTACAAGATCGAGTTCATCCAGAAGAAGTAGGGATGTGCCTCGGATGGTGTCGGAGAAATCCGATGCCGTCTTGAAAGGCTGTCAAGATTTATTTGAAATTGATATTGCGTCCGACAAATAAAAAAACAATATCGGGCGATTTGCAGAAATTTAAAATTCTGTCTTTTTTATGAGGAAATAAGTGCGGCTATCTGCGTCTTGCGCAGGCTGCACAATAGTTCCCATTTTGTCCGCATCGTCGGGTCATTTCGCTCTCGCCATCCGGGACCGAAATATTTCGAAACAAAGACTCGCGTCGACATTTTTCAGATAACGGACTGCGGATCCGGGCCGCGGCACACCGAGTGATGAATTGATATCGAGATGGCGTGAAGGCTGTGTGCGCTGCCTCGCGCGAGTCGTTATCGGACTAATCCTATATACGCAAAAGCGACGGCCTACGAGAATTACTTCATCGGTCATTAACCATAAAGCGATTCGGCAATAAAGGCTCGTGCGTGAAAGATGGTGTCCGATATGCCCGCCTTCAGGTATGACGGCAGTTCTCATATGCGCATGCAAGCGTCTCCGAATTCACGGAGAGAGGAATGGGCGACGTGCCGGCAGTTTATCGGCCTTCTTGTAATTCCTACTCGTCATTCTCATTTCTCATCTCTGACCGATGTACCGCGTGGCTGGAACTCCTTCGAATGAACCTTTGGCAAGTAGTCGCAGCAGGCCTGCGCCTGCTGTGACGGACCGTATCGGCAACGATGCGGCTATCCATTCATCCCCGGAAAGCTCCATGCATTTGCCCGCTCACCGCGATGCCGGCTCATCACGAGGTCGTAGCGGCGCGCTGGCGCGCCTGCTGGACGTCGTCGTGATTGCCGTCAGTGCGTCCGCTGCATTGCGTCTCGAGGCGAGCGCCGGCCAGCCTGGCTATGACAGCGCCCTGATTGCGTTTGCGCTGTTGACTTCCGCTTTCCTGTTCCCGGTATTCGGCCTGTACCGAATCACCCGCCGGCAGGTCTTCTGGCGATGCGTCTGTATTCCTGCGCTGGCGTGGACCACGGCGCTCGCCGTTGCCATGCTGCTCGTTATCGTCCTGCTCGATCCCTATCGTCCCGCCGGCAACTGGTTTGCGCGCTGGGCGCTCATTTCCGGACTTGGCCTTGTCGTCTGTCGGTTCTTCGAACGCTGGCTCACCTTGCGGCGCACGGAACAGGGAGCCCGCACGCGCGCGGTCGCGATCGTGGGCAGCGGTGCCCATTGCCGGCATTTGCTACGCAAGGTCGGGTCGGCGCCCGATTCGGCCTACCTCGTTTCGACGATCTTCGACACCGGCCCGGAATCGGGCGCAGCACCAGGCACCATCCCTGCCTTTCGCGACCGCTTCGGTTTTGCGGAATACGTGCGTCGCTACCAGGTAGAGGAGTTGTGGCTCGCCTTGCCGCTCACGGAACAGCAAACGATACTCGAATTCATCGAGTTGTTCCGCAACGATCTGATCAACATTCGTTTCATTCCCGACGTGAGGGGGCTTGCGCTCTTCGAGGGCGAAATGATCGACCTCGACGGCACGTCGGCCATCAATCTCGTGGGTTCGCCGCTATCGTCGGACGCATTCCTTGCGAAGAATATCTTCGATCGCGCATTCGCATTGATTGTATTGATGGCGATCTCACCGCTGCTTTTGATCATCGCGATCGCCGTGAAGCTTTCGTCGCGTGGTCCGGTGCTCTTCTCGCAGAAGCGCAAGGGCGCGAACGGCAAAGTGTTCGAAATCTACAAGTTTCGCAGCATGCGCGTGCATGAAACGACCCATGGCGTCGTCAAGCAGGCTACGCGCAATGACCCGCGCATTACGCGTGTCGGTGCATTTTTGCGTCGCACGAGCCTCGACGAACTGCCCCAGTTCTTCAATGTCCTCCGCGGCGAGATGTCGGTCGTCGGACCGAGGCCGCACGCTATCGAGCACGACACGCTTTATCAGAACATCGTCGAGGGCTACATCCACCGATATCGCATCAAGCCAGGCATTACGGGCTGGGCGCAGGTGAACGGCTTTCGTGGCGAAACGGATCGCGTGGAGAAGATGCAGGGGCGTGTCGAACACGATCTCTATTACCTCAGTAACTGGTCCTTCGGGCTCGACATGCGCATCGTAATCGCCACGGTGTTCAAGGGACTGATACACCGCAACGCTTATTGAATGGCTGGAAAGTAGAAGTGCTGAAACGATCAAACAAAACGTGTGCTAGTGCAGGCCGCCCGGTGCGGTTTAACGTCCCCGTGCGACTCACAGGCGCGAGCCTGGCTATCGCGCTTTGCACGGTGCTGGGCGCTTGCACGGTTGCCCCGGGCATGCGCATGCCGGTTTCGCCGGGTGTCCCCACATCGGCTTTGCCCGGTGCAGCAGGCGGTTCGGATACGACAGTGGCGGACGCGACTTCCGCCACGCCGGAAGTGCCCATCACAGAACTCGACGTTGCTTACGTGAAGCAACTTCAGGAAACACGCCTGGAGCAACAGAAGCAGCAGATGGACCTGCTTTCACCTGTTCCGCAGCCTTACGCGATTGGGGCCGGCGACGTGTTGCAGATCGTAGTGTGGGATCACCCCGAACTCGCTCAGGCCGTGGGCGCTACGCAATCGCAGTCCTCCACGCGCCCCGGCGATCCTTTCTCAGGCTTTGTTGTCGACCAGTCGGGCGATCTGACGTTTCCCTACGCAGGCACGATGCACGTTGCGGGCCTTCGCCCGGAAGAAGTGCAACATCGTCTGGCGGCGGCGCTCTCTCACTATTTCGTGAAGCCGCAGGTGACCGTTCGCATGGCTTCCTACCGCGCTCACGAAGTGTATGTCGACGGCGAGGTGCACAACCCCGGTGTGATCGCTGTCAACGACGTGCCGATGTCGCTGTACGAAGCGATTTCGCGGGCTGGCGGTTTTGCCGACACGGCTGACCAGAGCGATCTCGTGCTCGTACGCGGCGGCGCGTCTTACCGCCTCAACCTGACGGACATGGTGGCGAGCGGCCTCAGTCCGTCGCGGCTGTATCTCAAGCCGGGTGACATGCTGCGTGTCGTCGCACGCGACGAAAACGACGTGTATGTGATGGGCGAAGTCAACAAGCCCATGTTGGCCATCCCGAAACGCACGGGTCGCATCACGCTGGCCGATGCGATTGCCCAGGCGGGCAGCGTGAACTCGTCGACGGCGGACGCGGTGCAGATGTTCGTGATTCGCGGCGCGTTGAACGGCAAGCCGCAGGTCTTCCATCTGGACGGACGATCGCCGGTGGCCATGCTCGTGGCGAAGGAATTCGATCTTCAGCCCAAAGACGTCGTTTATGTCGACGGCAATGGTCTGGTCCGCTTCAACCGCGTGCTGACGCTGTTGATTCCGGCAATCAACGCGGGACTGACCGCTGGCCTAGTGGCGAAATGATCGACAACGTTCTGGTTGTTTGCGAAGGCAACATCTGCCGTAGCCCTTTGGCGGCCGCGATGCTGGCGCAGTCGCTGCCTGGCGTTGGCATCAGTTCCGCCGGCACGCATGCGCTCGTGGGCGAGGGTGCGGATCCGCTCATGGTCGAGTTGGCGCGCGACAGAGGAGTCAGGCTCGAAGGTCACGTGGCAACGTCTCTTACGGATGAGCTGGTTCGCGAAGCCGATCTGATTCTCACGATGACGAGGGTGCAGCGGGAGCAGATCGAGTCCGCGTGGCCTTTCACGCGCGGCAAAGTATTTCGTTTGATCGAGGATGAGGGCATCGACATTGTCGACCCGTACCGGCGGCATCGCGCAACGTTCGATCTGGCGGTTGCGCAGATCGAACATGGCGTCGCGCATTGGCGCGACGTTCTGGCAGGACAGCAGGTTCATTGAATAATGACTCTTCTTAAGCAAAACGCCGCGGCGGGCGCGGCAGGTGATGATGAAATCGATCTCTCGGAGTTGTTCGGTGTACTTCGGGAGAACGCTACGCTGATCGGGATCGTTACGGCGATTGTGTTCGCGATCGGCGCGCTCTATGCATTTCTCGGTACACCGGTTTATCGCGCGGATGCATTGATCCAGGTGGATGATGATTCCGGATCGGGTTCGCTCAACGACAAGCTTGGTGATCTTGCATCGCTGTTTCAGGCAAAGGCGACTGCCGATGCTGAAATCGAATTGATTCGGTCGCGAATGGTCGTTGCGGATACGGCTACGAGATTGCACGTTGATATCGACGCACGCCCACATTATTTTCCGCTTATAGGGGCTTCCGTTGCGCGTTACCGGTCGCATTACAGCAGCGAGCTGCTATCGCCAATATTGGGGTTGAAGCACTACGCGTGGGGAGGTGAGCGTATCGGCGTTAGCCAGTTCGATGTGCCTCCGGCTCAGTATGAAGACAAATTCAGATTGACAGCGCTGGGCGAAGACAGCTTTGAGTTGACCGACCCGGACAACCACGTGGTACTCCGAGGGCGCGTTGGCGCGATTGCGACTGGCAATACTCAATATGGTCCTGTCGCAATCAAGGTCACGTCGTTGCTCGCGAGACCGGGCACACGTTTCGATCTGAAGCGATACTCGACGCAACTGACGGTCGCCAGGCTGCAGAAGAAACTTGACATTGAGGAAGTAACAAAGCAGTCGGGCATCATTGGAATGAAGCTCGACGGTGAGGATCCGATGCGTGTGACAGCAATCGTCAACACGATCGCGAGCATCTATGTGCAACGTAACGTCGATCGGAAGTCGGCGCAGGCGCAGCAGATGTTGAATTTTCTCAGTGACCAATTACCGCAGCTTCGCGCCGACCTCGATCAATCCGAGGCACGCTATAACGCATTTCGAGCGAAAGCGGGTGCAATTGATCTCGATGCGCAAGGCAAGCTTTTGCTGCAGACGGTTGTTGATACGAAAACCCGGCTGATAGAGCTTCAACAACAGCGAGCGGATCTGGTCCAGAAGTATACGGCATCGCATCCGATGGTCGCCGCGATTGACGCACGTATCGCTGGACTGGAACAACAGCAAGGACAGTACGAGCAGCAAGTGACCGCTTTGCCGGAAACGGAGCAGCAAGCGCTGCGTCTCATGCGCGATGTGAAGGTCAATACCGATCTCTATATGAAATTGCTCGATAGCACGGAGCAATTGCGTGTTCTGAAGGCGGGGCAGCTCGGCAACGTTCGCACTGTCGATTACGCCGTTGTGCCGGAGGAACCGGTTCGTCCGCTGAAGATTATCGTACTGCCCGTAGCCGCCATCCTGGGTTTGTTACTTGGGTGCGCGGCCGCGCTCGGGCGCCGCATGGTTAACCGCGGGTTGGAAAGCCCGGCAGAGATCGAGAACGCCGTTGACATCCCGGTCTACGCGATCATTTCGCACAGCAACAAGGAGTTGGCACTTCGTCAGTCGGTGCGCCGCAATCCGACCAAACCTGGTGTGCTGGCGGCAGTGCATCCGGACGACGTGGCTGTGGAGGGCCTGCGTAGCTTGCGTACGGCCATGCAGTTTGGTGTGCTAAAGCCGGAAAACAACATCGTTATGTTGACCGGCCCACGCCCGGGTGTAGGTAAATCCTTTGTCTCGGTGAACCTCGCAGCAGTATTGGCCGCGACCGGTAAACGGATTTTGCTGATCGATGCTGACATGCGGCGCGGCGACGTGCATTCGTATTTTTCGATCAATAACAAACCTGGGCTTTCGGACGTGCTTACCGGCCGTGACCCGAAGGATGTCATTCATCGTGAAGTGTTGCCGAACCTCGATGCGATGATGGCAGGCTCGATACCCGATCGTCCGGCGGAACTTCTCGTCCGTAATCGGCTTGGCGACGTGCTCAAGGTACTCGCATCAGTCTACGACATGGTCATTATCGATTCGCCCCCTGTGCTGGCGGTCACAGATCCAGTCGTGATCGGCAAACATGCGGGTGCCACGTTGATGGTTGTGCGGCATGGCCAGCACTCGGCCGCTGAGCTGCGTGAATGTACGCGGCAGCTCGCTAGCGCAGGTGTTGGCGTTGATGGAATGCTGCTCACCGACGTACCCGCGCGTGGCACAAGTTACGGAGCATATTCCAACTACAGCAAGAATTCCGACTGAAGCGCACGCCCTGTTCGCAGGGTGCTTCCGTAAGAGATGGTATCAATGAAAAAGAATGTACTACTAACGTTTGGAACGCGGCCGGAAGCGATCAAGATGGCGCCTCTTGTTATGCGCCTTCAACGTGACCCAGGTATTCATTGCCAGGTCTGCGTAACTGGACAACATCGCGAGATGCTCGATCAGGTGCTCAATCTGTTTGGCATACAGCCCCACTTCGATTTGAACGTCATGAAGCGCGGTCAGGATCTCTATGACGTTACGACAACCATTCTTACGGGCATGCGGAATGTGCTGGCAGATGCGCGACCCGATATGGTTCTTGTCCATGGCGATACGACCACCACGATGGCCGCAACGCTTGCATCGTTTTACAAACAAATCCCGGTTGCGCACGTCGAAGCTGGTTTGCGGACGGGGAATCTCCTTTCGCCCTGGCCGGAGGAGGCGAACCGCAAGCTAACAGGCGCGCTAACCGCGCTGCATTTCGCCCCCACTGCGAGAGCGCAGGCTAACCTGCTGAGAGAAGGCGTGCCGGCGAGATCGATTGTGGTCACAGGCAATACCGTGATCGATGCGTTGCTCCATGTCCGGCAACGCTTGTCGACCGACACCAGATTGCGCGAAGAAGCAGAACGTATGCTCCCGCAATTCGACGCAGCGCGACGTCTTATTCTCGTGACTGGACATCGTCGTGAGAGTTTTGGAGACGGGTTCGAGCGCATCTGTACCGCCCTCGCGCAGTTGGCCCGCGCTCATCCGGATGTGGACATCGTCTACCCGGTTCATTTGAATCCCAGCGTGCGCGAACCGGTGAGCCGACTGCTGACCGGTATTGCGAATGTGCATTTGATCGAGCCACTCGACTATCTTCCGTTCGTCAGACTTATGGATCGTGCATATCTGATCTTGACTGACTCGGGTGGAATTCAGGAAGAAGCGCCTTCTTTATGCAAGCCGGTGCTCGTGATGCGCGAAACGACCGAGCGCCAGGAAGCAGTGGATGCCGGTGTGGTTCGTCTCGTCGGAACCGACGTGACGGCGATCGTGGGTGCCGTTACACAATTGCGAGTTATCGTCGGAAGTGGTGTATGCGGCGTAGGGAGGAGGCAGGAGAAGGCGG
>NZ_JBANLK010000073.1:0-23341 GCF_054968425.1 Paraburkholderia sp. AV2 | reverse complement strand
ATTGGGGGGGGCCCTATTTGGTGGTGTTTATCTACTTGCGCGGGGGGGGTCTTAACCCCCCACGGGGCGCCCCCGCATAATAAAAACCCGCGGGGGTGCAGCGAATCGATCGCTGCACCCCGGCGTTGTTGTTTGTCGCGCGGAAAACGCGCTTATTGCGTCGCGCCGACCGGCGTAACCTGCGTCGCGTAAGCGGACACGAACACGGCGTGGATCGTGTCGCCAACCTTCAGCGACTTGAGGTCGATATCGGGCGTAGCGTCGAGCGTCACCGTCTGGTAGGCGCCGCGCAGCGTCACCTTGCGCTTCTTCAGATCGATGTGCTGAACCGTGGCCTGCACCTCGACCTGGCGCGCCGCGCTGTAGCCCGACGACGCCGGGAGATAAACGCTCGTATCGACGCGTTTGCGAATACCCTTGTCCTTGCCGGTGACCTTGTCGGCCGTAACGAGCAGTGCGTTCTTGTAGAGCACGTCAACGGTATCGCCGACATTCAGTTGATCGAAGTTTCCGACCTGCGGCCCGATCCCGATATCCACTTCGTTGCCGCGCGGACCGCGCAACGTCACCACGCGTGCCGTGCGGTCGATGCCGACGATCTGCGCCTGCACATGAACCGGCTCGGCATTGGCGACCACGGCCTGCGCAGCGCTCGCGAGCGCGTCCTGCGCGATGGCGGGTTGCACGGCCGCGATGCCAAGAATCAAGGCTGCGCCCCAGCTTGCTGCTTTCATCATCCGCGTTCTCCTTATCAAGGTAGCCTGGAATGCTGTTGCAATCGACGGTGCAGCGGGTGTGCACCGAAGTGCGGACGATTCTACGCGAGCGTTCAAAAAAAACCGATGGTTAGTGGGCCGGAATACTTTCACGTTATCCACCATGAATCAAAGTAAGTGAATGCCGCGCATCCGGCATTCACAAATTCGATACGAATTTGGCCATTGTTTTGGCTCTCGAAATACTCGGCGACTGCCTCAGTCGCAGCCCGTTCACATGCTGGAAACAAAAACGCCGCGAATCGTTCGGTTCGCGGCGTCTGTCAGCCTGGCCTCACGGGATCAGGCGAGCGGGGCAACCCTCAGAGTCGTTCGATCGCCATGGCGATACCCTGCCCCACGCCGATACACATCGTGCACAGCGCATAGCGGCCCTTCGTGCGCTCAAGCTGATACAGCGCCGTCGTCACGAGGCGTGCACCGCTCATGCCGAGCGGGTGACCGAGCGCGATCGCGCCGCCGTTGGGATTCACGCGAGGATCGTCGTCGGCTACGCCAAGCATGCGCAGCACGGCCAGACCCTGCGACGCGAATGCCTCGTTCAGTTCGATCACGTCGAACTGGTCGATCGTCATGTTCAGGCGCGCGAGCAATTTTTGCGTCGCGGGCGCCGGGCCGATGCCCATCACGCGCGGCGCAACGCCCGCCGTGGCGATACCCAGTACGCGCGCGCGCGGCGTCAAGCCGTAGCGCTTCGCGTTCTCTTCGTTGGCGAGCAGCAGCGCACAGGCGCCGTCGTTGACGCCCGAGGCATTGCCCGCCGTCACCGAGCCGTCCGGACGCACCACGCCCTTGAGTTTCGCAAGCGCTTCGAGACTCGTTTCACGCGGATGCTCGTCGCGCGAAACGACGACCGGATCGCCCTTCTTCTGCGCGATGGTGACCGCGACGATTTCCTGCGCGAGCGTGCCGTCGGCCTGGGCGCGCGCCGCCTTCTGCTGGCTGCGCACAGCAAAGGCATCCTGGTCCGCGCGGCTCACGTTGTAGTCGACCGCGACGTTTTCCGCCGTTTCGGGCATCGAGTCGACACCGTACAGTTGTTTCATCAGCGGATTCACGAAGCGCCAGCCAATCGTCGTATCGTAGATCGCGGCGTCGCGCGAAAAAGCGCTCGCGGCCTTGCCCATGACGAAGGGCGCACGGCTCATGCTCTCGACGCCGCCCGCCACCATCAGCCCGGTCTCGCCCGACTTGATCGCGCGCGCGGCAATACCGACGGCGTCCATCCCCGAACCGCACAGGCGGTTGACGGTCGACCCCGGCACGGCCTGCGGCAGCCCCGCGAGCAGCAGCGACATGCGCGCCACATTGCGGTTGTCGTCGCCGGCCTGATTGGCGCAGCCGTAGATCACGTCGTCGATCGCCGACCAGTCGACTTCCTTGTTACGCTCCATCAGGGCCTTGAGCGGCACGGCGCCGAGGTCGTCGGCACGAACCGGCGCGAGAGCGCCGGCATAGCGCCCGATGGGGGTGCGAATCGCGTCGCACAGAAAAGCTTCCGTCATGAACGTCTCCTGTCGATGGAACCTGGCGTGCCGACCAGCGTTAGCGCTCGGGCCCATCCTATGCAAACCAGCGTGACGGACTGCGCGGACGAAACCCAACCCTCGAGCGCGCCGGTCCAGATGCGTCTTGTTCGATATATGAACTCATGGTCGTGTATCGAACAATTGCCCTGCATGATAGGCGGCGTGCGCAAACGGTGTCAAGCGCATGGCTTCGCACCGAAAACGAAACGGCCGCACAGACTGAGAGTCTATGCGGCCGTTCGATACCCCGGCAAGCCACGAACTACCGTGCCCCCCGAAAGGGGCGGGATCAGCGCGACATCATATTCATGCCGACGTTATGCATCACCCAGATCGTGCCGAAAATGAGAAAGGCGGCGGCAAGCACCGTATAGGCGAGCGACAGGACGTTCCAGCCCTGCCCCGCCGACGCGTTCAGGTGCAGGAAGAACACGAGGTGGACGACCACCTGCACGAACGCCAGCACCGCGAGCACGACGATCGCCGTAGCGGGATCGAGCGAACCGTGCATCACGATGCCGAACGCACCCGCCGTGAGAATCACGGAAAGAACGAAGCCTGCAAGATAGCTGCCGAATGTGCCATGAGCGGTGCCATGAGCACCACCCTCAGCGACCGAGGAAGAATGAGCCATTTAGAGCACGCTCCCGAGATAGACAAAGGTAAACACGCAAATCCAGACGACGTCAAGGAAGTGCCAGAAGAGGCTCAGGCAGGTCAGCCCGCGAATTTCCTTTTCGCCGAGTTCCGGCTTGCGAAGCACGTGGATCATCATCACGATCATCCAGACGAGGCCGAAGAACACGTGCAGGCCGTGGGTGCTGACCAGCGTGAAGAACGAGGACAGGAACGCGCTGCGCTGCGGGCCGGCACCCTCTCCGATCAGGTGCGAGAACTCGCGCAGTTCGAACACGAGGAAGGTCACGCCCAGTACGAACGTGACGGCGAGCCAGCCGAGCACGACACCGCGCTTGCCCTGGTGGGCGCCCAGCATCGCGAAGCCGTATGTGATGCTGGAAAGCAGCAGCACCGCCGTTTCGATCGCAACACCGGGGATATCGAACAGATCCTTGCCCGTGGGACCGCCCGCGTACTGGTGCCCCAGCACGCCGAAGGTGGCGAACAGCGCCGCGAACAGCACGCAGTCCGTCATCAGGTACGCCCAAAACCCGAATACCGAGTTCGAAGGCGGATGATCGTGATGATCGAGTTCGGCAAGAGTTGCCGCGTTGGTTTTCTGTAACATCAGTAAGCCTCCTCAGCAACCATTTCGCGACGATTCGCAGAGGCAACGGCGCCATGGCGTCGCTCTTCGATCTCGCGGACCTTTGCCGCCGGAATGTAGTAGCCGTCGTTATCGCCGAAGCTGCGAATGGCAATGGTCAGCACAACCGCCGCGAACGCGAGCACGCCGAGCCACGTGATGTGCCACACGCCGGCAAAACCGAGCACGAGGCTGAATACACCGACGAAAAAGCCCGCCGGCGTGTTGGACGGCATATGGATATCGCTGTATTTGTCCGCAAGACCGAGGCCCTGGCCCGATTCCTTCATGTGCGCGAAGGCATCGATATCGCCGACCTGCGGAATGACCGCGAAGTTGTAGACCGGCGGCGGCGACGAAGTCGACCACTCCAGCGTGCGGCCGTCCCACGGGTCGCCCGTAACGTCCTGCCATTCGGCCTTGTTGCGGTTCACGAACGCCATCACCCACTGCAGCACCTGGAACACCACGCCGAGCGCGATGATCGCGGCGCCGATCGCGGCCACGATCAGCCACGACTGCCAGTCGGGGTTGTCGTAGTGGTTGGTCCGGCGCGTCATACCCATGAAGCCGAGCACGTAGATCGGCACGAACGCCACGTAGAAACCGACGAACCAGCACCAGAACGACGCCTTGCCGAGCTTTTCGCTGGGCTTGATGCCGAACACTTTCGGGAACCAGTAGTGCACGCCCGCGAGGTAGCCGAACACCACGCCGCCGATGATCGCGTTGTGGAAGTGCGCGACGAGGAAGAGCGAGTTGTGAAGCACGAAGTCCGCGCCCGGAATCGCCATCATCACGCCCGTCATGCCACCGATCGAGAACGTCACCATGAAGCCGATCGTCCAGAGCACCGGCGCCGTGAAATGCACGCGGCCGCGATACATCGTGAACAGCCAGTTGAAGATCTTCACGCCCGTAGGGATCGCGATGACCATGGTCATGATGCCGAAGAACGCGTTGACGTCGGCACCCGATCCCATCGTGAAGAAGTGGTGGGCCCAGACGAGGAACGCGAGAATCATGATCGCGCACGTGGCATAGACCATCGTCTTGTAGCCGAACAGCGGCTTCTTCGAGAAGGTGGCCATGACTTCCGAATAGATGCCGAACGCGGGCAGCACGAGGATATACACCTCGGGGTGGCCCCAGGCCCAGATCAGGTTCAGATACAGCATCGGGTTGCCGCCGGCATCGTTCGAGAAGAAGTGCATGCCGAGATAGCGGTCGAGGCCGAGCAGCGCCACCGCGATGGCGAGGATCGGGAACGTGGCCATGATGAGCACGTTCGAGCAGAGCGCCGTCCACGTGAACACCGGCATCTTCATGAGACTCATGCCCGGCGCGCGCATCTTGATGATCGTGACGAAGAAGTTGACGCCCGTGATCAGCGTGCCCACGCCCGAAAGCTGCAGCGCCCAGATGTAGTAGTCCACCCCCACGCCCGGACTATATTGCAGCTCCGAGAGCGGCGGATAGGCGAGCCAGCCCACCTGTGCGAACTCGCCGATCACGAGCGACAGGTTGATCAGGATCGCGCTGATCGCCGTCATCCAGAACGAAAGCGAGTTCAGGAACGGAAACGCCACGTCGCGCGCGCCGATCTGCAGCGGCACGACGAGGTTGAAGAGGCCGACCATGAGCGCCATCGCCATGAAGAAGATCATGATGACGCCGTGCGCCGTGAAGATCTGGTCGTAGTGATGCGGCGGCAGGTAGCCCGGCCCGTTGAAGGCGATAGCCTGCTGGATACGCATCATCACGGCGTCGGCGAAGCCGCGCACGAGCATGAGCACGGCCACGACGATGTACATCACGCCAATGCGCTTGTGGTCGACGCTCGTGAGCCACTCGCTCCAGAGGTACTTCCACTTCCCTGTCACGGTCACGAGACCGAGCACCGCGACGACGATCAGCGCCATGAACGCCGCGGCGCCCATGATGATCGGCTGATCGAACGGAATCGCGTCTAATGTGAGTTTGCCGAACATGCGTTACCCCTTAGTACCGCAGGCAGCGTCACTGAAGTCCGTGACGTGGCCGTTGTTGTACTTCGCAATGATGTTGTTGAAGAGCTTCGGGTCGACCGTCGAGAAGTACTGCACGGGCACCTTCTCGCTGGGCTGCGCGACCGTGGCGTACTGGTCCATGCCGAGCGAGCCGGCCGACGCCTTGACCTTTTTGACCCACGCGTCGAAGTCGCCCTGGCTCGTGGCGAGCGTGCGGAACTTCATGTCCGAGAAGCCGCGGCCGCTGTAGTTCGACGAAAGGCCCTCGAAGTTGCCGGGCTGGTCGGCGATCAGGTGCAGGTGTGTCTGCATGCCCGCCATCGCGTACACCTGAGTGCCCAGTTGCGGGATGAAGAACGAGTTCATCACCGAATCCGACGTGATGCGGAAATTGACCGGCGTGCCCACCGGCACGGCCAGCTGGTTCACCGTGGCGATGCCGAGGTCCGGATAGATGAAGAGCCACTTCCAGTCGAGCGCCACGACTTCGACGTTGATGGGCTTCACGTTCGACTCGAGCGGCTTATAGGGATCGAGCTCGTGCGAAGTCCGCCAGGTGAGGATGCCGAGGAAGAGGATGATCACGGCGGGAATGGCCCAGACCACGACCTCGATGGCTGTGGAGTGCGCCCACTTCGGCGCATAAACGGCATGGCGGTTCGACGCCCGGTAGCGCCATGCGAACAGCAGCGTGAGGATGATCACGGGCACCACCACCAGCAGCATGGCGCCGGTAGCCGTGGCGATGAGCGATTTTTCGGCCACCCCCACGCTGCCCTTGGGATCGAGCAGCGGGAAATTGCCGCTGCACCCCGAAAGCATTGCGGCCAGCCCACTGCCGAGGGGGATGAGCCACCTTTTGAAGGCCTGTCTGTCTGTCATGTTTGCCCGTCTTTCCGTTAAACGATCTTTGGACGCTTTAACGCATTTACATCGCAAGAAATCGCGAGAAATGCACCCGTATCGTGCTCGGCAAAATTCTACGGAAAGATATTCGGATCTAATTTGATCTCGATTCGCTAAATCTCGCTCAAACTGGCGCGACGGAAGGACGCATCATGCTTTCTAAAATCTTTCACCTCGGCCATGAAAACGCGCTGCGGCGCCTCCCAGCCGGCCAGCGAGGCTCGCGCAAAAGCGTCGACCCACCCTGTTATTCATGACTCGCCGTTTCTCGGCACGCTATTAATTCGAATCGACATTCGCCGCCAAGCGGAAGCATATTTATAAAATCAGGCCAATATTCGCGCACACACCCCTGGACCTAAAGCAAGTTAGATGCAGAATAAAAAATAAAGAGATAAATGATTGACAAAAATCAATGGCGGTTGCGCGCTCTCGCCAATGCCGGCACCTCCGCGCGCAGCGGCCCCCCCCGCGCCGCCGGTTGGCGAAACAGGGCGCTTGCGCTATCGTCATGGGTTCGTTACGCGCCGCCGAACCCTTTTCCGACGCCCATGACCTCTGCATCCAGTGCCTCGCCCGACCGTCCCGCCGAGCAGCCGGAGATCCCCGACAAGCCGGGCGACTCCTATGTGCAGTCGTTCGCCCGCGGACTCTCGGTGATCCGCGCGTTCAACGCCGAACGCCCCGAGCAGACCCTCACCGACGTGGCCGCCGCCACCGGCCTCACGCGCGCCGGCGCGCGCCGCATCCTGCTCACGCTGCAGACGCTCGGCTACGTCGAGGCCGAAGGCCGCCTCTTCCGCCTCACGCCGAAGATCCTCGACCTGGGTTTCGCCTACCTCACGTCGATGCCGTTCTGGAACCTCGCCGAACCGGTCATGGAAGAGCTCTCGGGGCAGGTGCACGAAAGCTGCTCGGCGGCGGTGCTCGACCGCACGGAAATCGTCTACGTCCTGCGCGTGCCCACGCACAAGATCATGACGATCAACCTCTCGATCGGGAGCCGCCTGCCGGCGTATTGCACGTCGATGGGGCGGGTGCTGCTCTCGGCGCTCGACGAGGACGCGCTCGACGCCACGCTCGGCGCCTCGCCGCTCTACGCGCACACGCCGCGCACGGTTACCGACAAGGAAGAGTTGAAAAAGGTCATCGCCCAGGTGCGCCAGCAGGGTTGGGCCATCGTCGACCAGGAACTGGAAGGCGGCCTGATCTCGATCTCCGCGCCCATCCGCAACCGCCAGGGCCGCGTGATCGCGGCAATGAACATCAGCGGGAATGCGCAGCGGACCTCGGCGAAGCAGATGGTCAAGACCTTCCTCGAACCGCTCCAGCAGGCCGCGCAGCGCGTCTCCGGCATGGTGGCGCGACGCACCTGAGCGGCCGCGTCCGGCGCGCCGCGGCGCCGGGCGCTCGACCAAACGCTGTCTGCCCGGTTTCGACGCAGCGCTCAGCGGCCCGCCGCCACGCGGCGCACCACCTCGACGAATGCCTCGCCGGCCTCTTCCAGCCGGCCCGAGTTGTCGATGCGCGCGAGGCGCGCCCCCGCCGGCACCTCGAACGGCGCCTGGCGTGCGAGACGCGCGGCGATCTGCGCGGGCGTCTCGCGTCCGCGCGAGGCGAGGCGCGCCGCCAGCACGGGGTGCGCCGCCTCGACATGCACGAGCGTCATCTGCGGATAACGCTTGAGCGCCTCGCCCATGTACGCGCGCGAGCCGTTCACCACCACCGTGCAGCCAAGCCCGAGCCACTGGTCGATCTCCACGCCGATCCCGTAGCGCAGCGCGTGGCTGCGCCACTGCAGCGCAAAGAGGCCGAGCCGCGCGCGCGCCTCGAACTCGTGGTCGGTGAGCGCGATGTGGTTCTCGCCGCCGCCTTCGGCACGCGTGATGTAGCGGTGCGCCAGCACCACGCCTTCGGCCGCGAGGCGGGCGCGCGCGAAGCCCAGCAGCGAGTCCTTGCCCGCCCCCGAAGGCCCCATCAGGTAGATCAGCCGGTCGTTCATCGGCGCGGCTCCCCGCCGGCGAACGCCACCCGGCGCCACAGCGCGAACGGCGCGCCCGGCCGCGGTTCGACGAAGAGCGCGGCGCCGTCCACCGGCAGCGCGCCGGCATCCGCCATCCGCGCGTTCCAGGCCGCCACGAGCGCGTGCCGCTCGCGCGCATCGTCGAGCGAATCGGAAAGCGTCATGTGGAAACGGTATTCGTCGAAGACGTACGGGTAGCCCCATGCCTCGACGTAGGCGCGCTGGCGCGCCGTGAGCGGCGCGTCGAGCCGTTGCGCGAGTTCCGCCGGGGTCTGCGCGGCCCGCAGCGCCGCCAGCGTGCGCAGCGCGTCGGCGGCCAGCTCGCGCACGGCGGCGTCGCCTTCGTCGTCGGCGGCACGCAGGGCGACGAAGCGGCCGAGCGTCGCCGCCTCGACCGTCAGCGCAAAGCGCGCGCGCGTCGCGGCCCATTGCTGCGCGGCGGCCAGCAACGCCTCGGGAGTCGCGCCGGGCGCAAGGCGAAATGGCGGCACGAGCGTGCCGTGCCAGCCGTAGCGGCGCGGCGCGGCCGTGACTGCGGCGAGCGGGCGGGCCAGGTCTGCGGGCTGCGGCGCATGCAGGGCTTCGCCGCTCTCCGGATCGCGCCCGAGCCACGCGCAGCCCGCTCGCCACCAGGCCGATTCGCGCGGCGGCGCATAGTAGATCGCGAAGCGGGTGGCGTCGCTCCAGGCCTCGGCGGCGCCCGTCATACGTCGTGCTCCACCATCAACTGCACGCGGTCGGCCGCGAAATGCGTGATGCCGTACTTGATCGGCGTGCCGTCCATGTCGACGTCCACGTTCTCGACCACGAGCACAGGCTGCTGCCGGTTGATGTTCAGCCGCCGCGCCACCTCGGGCTCGGGCAGCGCGCTGCCGATGCGGCTCCATTTGCGCAGGTAGTCCGCCACGCCGTATTCGGCGAGCGCCTTCGAGGTGCTGTCGAAGCGCTCCATCACGGCGGGCAGGTCGGCGAAGCGCGCGGCCGGATACCAGTTGCGCGCGTAGGTGAGCGGCACGCCGTCCAGTTCGTGCAGCGTTTCGATCCGATAGACCAGCGCGCCCGCGCGGATGCCCAGCGCCTTTGCGACGGTCGGCTCCGCCTTCACGCGCGACGACGACAGCAGTTTGCCCACCGCCGCCTGCTGGTGCTGCCGGAGGTTTTCGGTAAAGCGCGTGCGCCTGCCGATCGTATAGTCGATCGCGCCCGGCTGAACGAACGTGCCGCGCCCCTGCTCGACGCTCACGAGCCCGCTCGCCGCGAGGCCGAGCATCGCGCGCCGCACCGTATGGCGGTTCACGTCGAAGCGCTTCGCCAGCTCGCCCTCGCTCGGCAGGCGCCCGTCCTCGCCGAAACCTTGCGCCGCGATTTCGGCCACGAGGATCTGTTCGATCTGCCGCCACACCGCCACGCCTGCGCCGCGCTCGAGCTGGGCGCCGTGCGGCGCGTCGTCGTTCGATGTCATGGTGCTGTCATTCCTTCCGGGTTCAATAGCGTTTCCCGCATTGTAGTGCGCGCGGCGTGATGGAAATATGAAAACATCTCCCTCGCTGCATATAGACGACTGCACGACCAGACGTCTAGACGTTTAGATGAATAGATGGTCCAATAACGAACTTCAGCGACGTTCGCAGGACACTCCCGTTCATGACACAGGAACCGCAGATGAACGCTACCTCCGTCTCGCCCCCGGCCGCATCGCGGCGCGCATGGATGGCGGTGCTCGCCCGCACGCCGCGCGCCGATCTCGAAGCGGCGCTCGCGGCCGCGCTGGAAGGCGCCGCCGCGCCTGCCTTCGACTGGCTGCGCCCGCCGCAGACGGGCCTCGCGATGGTGCGTGGCCGCATCGGCGGCACCGGCAATGCCTTCAATCTCGGCGAAGCCACCGTGACACGCGCCACGCTGCGCCTGCGCGGTGCGGACGGCGCTGGCAGCGGCACGGTGGGCGTGGCCTGTCACCTGGGACGCGACAAGCGCCGCGCCGAACTGGCCGCGCTGGCCGACGCGCTCCTGCAGCAGCCCGAGCGCCATGCCTCGTTGCACGCGCAACTGATCGCGCCGCTCGCCGCGCGCGCAGAGGCACGACGTGCCGCGCGCCGCGCCGCTACCGCCAGCACGAAGGTCGAGTTTTTCACCATGGTTCGAGGTGACGCATGATCGACGAACATCAAACCGCCCTTGACCCGCAAGCCGCACAGGCCGCACACCTCGCGCTCGATGCGCTCGCTCCCGGCTTTGCCGATCCCGTCCACGACACCCAGGCGGTGTTCCGCACGCTGCTCGACGCGCTCGCGCGTCCGGGCCGCGTCGGCGTGATCGAAGCGGTGTTGCCCGCCGCCGACGCCACGAATGGCGGCGAACGCGCCGGCCTTGCGGCGTTCGCCTCGCTGCTTGCGCTCGCCGACTACGCCACGCCCGTTTGGCTCGCGCAGCCTGACGCCGCGCTCAGCGCCGCCCTGCGCTTTCATGCGGACGCTCCGCTCGCCGCCGCGCCGGGCGAAGCCGCATTCGTCTACGTGCACGACGCCGCGGCGCTGCCGCCGCTTGCCTCATTCGCCATCGGCACGCCCGAATCGCCCGAGCTGTCGGCCACCGTATTCGTGCGCGTCGCCTCGCTCGCGGGCGGCGCGCCCGTCACGCTGCGCGGCCCGGGCATCGAAAATGCTCACACGATCGCGCCTGCCGGCCTGCCCGAGCGCTTCTGGCAGGAGCGTGCCGCACTGGGCCCGCTCTTTCCGTGCGGCATCGACTTCTATCTCGTCTGCGGCGACCAGTTGGTCGGCCTGCCGCGCACCACCCGCGTGGAGATGAACTGATGTATGTCGCCGTCAAAGGAGGCGAGCGCGCGATCGAAGCGTCGTGGCGCCTGCTCGACGAGGCGCGCCGCGGCGACACGCGCGTGCCCGAACTGAGCGTCGCGCAGATTCGCGAGCAGTTGCGCCTTGCCGTCGCGCGCGTGATGGCCGAAGGTTCGGTGTACGACGAAGAGCTCGCCGCACTCGCCATCAAACAGGCCGCCGGCGATCTCGTCGAAGCCATTTTTCTGCTGCGCGCCTACCGCACGACCCTGCCGCGCTTCGGCTATACGGAGCCCGTAGAAACGGAGCGGATGGACGTGGCGCGCCGCATCTCGGCCACCTTCAAGGACGTACCGGGCGGCCAGGTGCTTGGCGCGACCTACGACTACACGCAGCGCCTGCTCGATTTCGCGCTGCTGGCCGAAGGCGGCGACGTGGGCGCAGGCGCGCAAAGCCCGGAGTCGAACGCAGCCGCATCGCCTGACAGCATCCCGCCGGAGCCGATGCCGCGCGTCGTCGCGCTGCTCGACAAGGAAGGCCTGATCGAACAGGAAGCGCCCGCGCCCGGCGCGCTTGAACCCGGCGATCTTTCGCGCGAACCGCTGTCGTTTCCGGCCGACCGCGCCGTGCGCCTGCAGAATCTCGCGCGCGGCGACGAAGGCTTCCTGCTGGCGATGGGCTATGCGACGCAGCGCGGCTACGCGCACTCGCATCCGTTCGCGGGCGAGATCCGCTTTGGTTCGGTCTCCGTAGAAATGAGACTGGACGAGCTGGGCGAAGCCGTCGAGATCGGCGAGATCGAGTTGACGGAATGCCAGATGATCAACCAGTTCGCGGGCAGCAAGGCGGTACCGCCCACCTTCACGCAAGGCTACGGCCTCGCCTTCGGCCACGCCGAGCGCAAGGCGATGGCGATGGCGCTCGTGGACCGCGCGCTGCGTGCCGAGGAACTGGGCGAAACGCTCGCCTCGCCCACCCAGGACATCGAGTTCATGCTCTCGCACAGCGACAACGTCGAAGCCTCCGGCTTCGTGCAGCACCTGAAGCTGCCGCACTACGTCGATTTCCAGGCCGAACTCGAACTCGTGCGCCGCCTGCGCGCGCAACACGAACAGCACGGACAGCCGGACCCGACGAACGAGGAGGCCGCATGAGCGCGCCCGCCACCCTGGCCGCGCCGATCGCCTCGCACGAGACGCAGGCCGCCGAAGGCTACAACTTCGCCTACCTCGACGAGCAGACCAAGCGCATGATCCGCCGCGCGCTGCTCAAGGCCGTGGCGGTGCCCGGCTATCAGGTGCCGTTCGCCTCGCGCGAGATGCCGCTGCCCTATGGCTGGGGCACGGGCGGCATCCAGGTTAGCGCGGCGATCATCGGGGCGAACGACACGCTCAAGGTGATCGACCAGGGCTCGGACGACACCACGAACGCCGTGAACATCCGCCGCTTCTTCGCGCGCACGACCGGCGTGAAGACCACGCGCCGCACGCGCGAGGCGACGATCATCCAGACGCGCCACCGCATTCCCGAAACGCCGCTCGCGGAAGGCCAGATCCTCGTCTATCAGGTGCCGATGCCCGAGCCGCTGTTCCGGCTGGAGCCTCGCGTGGCCGAATGCCGGAAGCTGCACGCGCTCGCCGACTACGGCCTCGTCAGCGTGAAGCTCTACGAGGACATCGTGCAGCACGGCAGCATCGCGACGACCTACGACTATCCGGTGACGGTCAACGGCCGCTATCTCACCGCGCCTTCGCCGATCCCCAAGTTCGACAACCCGAAGCTCAACATGAACGCCGCGCTGCAGTTGTTCGGCGCCGGACGCGAGCGCCGCATCTACGCGATTCCGCCCTGGACGCCGGTCAGGAGCCTCGACTTCGACGACCATCCGTTCGAGGTCCAGCGCTGGGAGCAGGCGTGCGCCCTCTGCGGCTCGCGCGAAAGCTTCCTCGACGAAATGATCGTGGACGACGCGGGCACGCGCATGTTCGTCTGCTCGGACAGCGATTACTGTCACGAGCGCCGCGAAGAAAACGGAGAACCAGACGGAGAACCGGCATGACGCCCCTGCTGAGCGCCCGCCGTCTCACGAAGCAATACGGCGGCCGCAACGGCTGCCGCGACGTGAGCTTCGACCTCTATCCCGGCGAGGTGCTGTGCATCGTCGGCGAATCGGGCTCGGGCAAGACCACGCTGCTCAACACGCTCGGGCTGCGCACCGGGGCCGATGCCGGCGAGCTGCGCTACGTGAGCACGGAGGGCGAAACGCTCGACCTGCGCACGCTTCCCGAGCCGCACCGGCGCCGCATCATGCGCACCGAATGGGGCTTCGTGCAGCAGAACCCTCGCGACGGACTGCGCGCCGGCGTTTCGGCGGGCGCGAACATCGGCGAGCCGCTCATGGCCGTCGGCGCGCGCCACTATGGCCAGATCCGCCACACCGCCCAGCAATGGATGGAGCGCGTGGAGCTCGACGCCGCGCGCATCGACGAGCTGCCCTCCGCGTTCTCGGGCGGCATGCAGCAGCGTTTGCAGATCGCGCGCAATCTCGTCACGGGCCCACGCCTCGTCTTCATGGACGAGCCCACGGCGGGTCTCGACGTCTCCGTCCAGGCACGCCTGCTCGATCTGCTGCGCACGCTCACGACGACACTGCATCTCTCGGTGCTGATCGTCACGCACGATATCGGCGTGGCCCGCCTGCTCGCGCACCGCCTCATGGTGATGCAGGGCGGCACGGTGGTCGAGGCGGGCTTGACCGACCAGGTGCTCGACGATCCTCAGCATCCCTACACGCAGACGCTGGTGGCCTCCGTGCTGCCGGTCTAGGATGATCGACATGATGCGTACCGCCTCATCCCCGCACGAAAATGCGCACGAAAGCCCCTTCGTCGAACGCCCCGCGCTGATGCTGCGCGCGCAAGACGTGCGCAAAACGTTCACGCTGCACGGCCAGGGCGGCATCGGCATCGAGGCGCTCGCGGGTGTCTCGATCGATGTGGAGCGCGGCGAATGCGTCGTGCTCGTCGGGCCGTCCGGCGCGGGCAAGAGCACGCTGCTGCGCTGCCTCTACGGCAATTACCTCGCGAGCGGCGGCTCGATCGCCATTCGCGACGACGATGCGCCCTCGCAGCACCTCGAAATCACGGGCGCGGCGCCACACGACGTGCTGCGCCTGCGCCGCAACGTGGTGGGTTACGTAAGCCAGTTCCTGCGCGTGATTCCGCGCGTCGCCACGCGCGACCTCGTCGCGGCGCCGCTCGTGGCGCGCGGCGTGGCGCAAAACGAGGCGCACGCGCGCGCCGAAGCGCTGCTCGCGCGCCTGAACGTGCCGCGGCGGCTCTGGTCGCTCGCCCCCGCAACGTTTTCGGGCGGCGAGCAGCAGCGCGTGAACATCGCGCGCGGTCTGATCGCCGGGCATCGCGTGCTGCTGCTGGACGAGCCCACGGCCTCGCTCGATGCGGAAAATCGCGAGGTGGTGTCGAGCCTGATCGTCGAGGCGCGCGAGCACGGCGCGGCGATCGTGGGCGTCTTCCACGACGAAGACACGCGCGAGCGCGTCACCACGCGCCGTCTCGCGCTCGCCGCACCGCGCGTGCAGACGGCATTGAACGAAGCCGCCTGAAACCGCTCTATCTGTTCTGATTACGGAGCCAGACGATGTTGATCAAGAACGCTCGCATCGTGACGCGAGACGAGGTTTTCACCGGCACGTTGCGCGTGGAGGACGGCCGGATCCGCGAGCTGTCGCGCGGCACGACGTCCGCCCCCGAGGCCGAGGACTGGATGGGCGACTATCTGCTGCCCGGCCTCGTCGAACTGCACACCGACAACCTCGAGAAGCACCTCGCACCGCGCCCCGGCGTGCATTGGAATACCGACGCCGCGTTCGTGATTCACGACGCGCAGATCGCGGCGGCCGGCATCACGACCGTATTCGACGCGCTCGCCATCGGCACGCGCCTTTCGGTGGGCGTGCGCGGCCGCGAGGTGCAGCTCGCCTGCGCGGGCGCACTCTCGCGCTTCTCGGAGCGCGGCCTGCTGCGCGCCGAGCACTTTCTGCATCTGCGCTGCGAAATCGCGACCCAGGACGTGATCGAACTCTTCGACACGCTGAGCGCGCACCCGCTCTTGCGCCTCGCCTCCGTGATGGACCACACGCCGGGTCAGCGCCAGTGGCACGACCGCGAGCAGTGGCGCCGCTTCCAGGAGCGTTACGGCAAGTGGACCGACGAAGAAGCCGCGACGATGCAGGCCGAGCTGGCCGACGAGCAGCAGCGCTTCGCCGACGCGCATCGCCGCCAGATCGTCGAGCGCTGCCGGGCGCGCAACCTTCCGCTCGCGAGCCACGACGACACGCTGGTCGAGCACGTCGAGCAGGCGGCCGCGGAAGGCATCGTGCTGGCCGAATTCCCGACCACGCGCATCGCGGCCGAGGCGGCGAAAGAGCGCGGCATTTCGACCATCATGGGCGCGCCGAACCTCGTGCGCGGCGGCTCGCATTCGGGCAATGTCTCGGCGCTGGAGCTCGCGCAGGCGAACCTGCTCGACATCCTCTCGTCCGACTACGTGCCGTCGAGCCTCCTCACGGCGGCATTCGACCTCGTCACCCAGGCCGGCTGGCAGTTGCCGCGCGCCATGGCGACCGTTTCGTGGGAGCCGGCTCGCCGCGCCGGGCTGACGGACCGCGGCGCCATCACGCCGGGCCTGCGCGCGGACTTCGTGCGCGTGACAATGCTCGATGCATTGCCGGTGCCGCGCGCCACCTATCTCGCGGGCAGGCGGGTGGTTTGAGCCGGGCGACGGAGGACGGCGGGGCCGCCTGCCGCCGACTGTTGCAACCAGGCATCGCATCCGCTTTCTGCAGACCATTCGCGCAGGTCGCACCGCTATCCACCAGCGCCTTGCCCGGCAAGGCTTTGCGCCCATCGCCGCCGGAAATCGAACGTTCCTTTCAGCGAGCATTCTTGCGCTATCCGGTATTACACTAGCGACGCAGCAATTTTGACCGGGTAAGCTTCTGCCCGCGCCGCCGGCTCTCGCGCCGGCAAGCCCAAAGAAAGTCCGGGATGCACAACGCGCCGGACAATGCGCCGCGGCGGCATGACCGCACGCGGCGCTCCATGAACCATCCGAGGAGTACACCATAGTGAAAAAACTGCTTGCCGCCCTGTCGGTTGCCCTGCTGGCCGTATCGGCCGGCGCCGCCCACGCGAAAGACTGGACGACCGTCCGCTTCGGCGTCGATGCCAGCTACGCGCCGTTCGAATCCAAAGCACCGGATGGCAAGCTCGTCGGCTTCGACATCGACCTCGGCAACGAAATCTGCAAGCGCCTGAACGCCAAGTGCGTGTGGGTCGAGCAGGACTTCGACGGCATGATCCCGGCCCTGAAGGCGAAGAAGTTCGACGGCGTGCTTTCGTCAATGACGATCACCCCGCAGCGCGAAGAGCAGATCGCGTTCTCGGCGAAGCTGTTCAACACGCCGACGCGCCTCGTCGCGAAGAAGGGCACGAACCTCCTGCCGACGGCCGATTCGCTCAAGGGCAAGTCGGTGGGCGTGGAGCAAGGCACGATCCAGGAAACCTACGCGAAGGAAAACTGGGCGCCCAAGGGCGTGAACGTGGTGCCTTACCAGAACCAGGACCAGGTCTATGCCGACCTGCTCTCGGGCCGTCTGGACGCCGCGCTGCAAGACGAAGTGCAGGCCGACCTCGGCTTCCTGAAGACCCCGCGCGGCGCGGGCTTCCAGTTCGCGGGCAAGGAAATCCCGACGGGCGCGGCCGCCATCGGCCTGCGCAAGGAAGACGCCGACCTGAAGACGAAGATCGACAAGGCCATCGCCGACATGATCAAGGACGGCACGTACAAGAAGATCGAAGCGAAGTATTTCGACTTCGACGTGTACGGCGGCTGATCGACGCGCGCTCCAAGCCTCGCGGCGTGTTCCCCGAGGTGAGAGAAAAACCCGGACTGCGGTTCGGGTTTTTTTTCGCCCCTGCTTTGTCTGCTTCATCTGCGCAATCTGCGCGCGCCGCACGCCTCGGCGCGTTTCCACCGAAGTTACGGCGCCAGATCGAATCCGCTAAGATCGCTTCTTGCAGCCCGGCTGCGGGCTTCCCTTTCACGAACCCACTACTCACGTGTGCCGCGGCCTGCCGCAGCGCGCGTCTCCAACATGCGTACCCAGAACCATCCGTTGATAGCGCCCGCCCTCGGCACCGCGCGGCAGATCACGAGCTTTCACTACGGCACGGGCGGCGGCCAGAAGGTGTACGTACAGGCCTCGCTGCACGCCGACGAACTGCCGGGCATGCTTGCCGCCTGGGCGCTGCGGCGCAAGCTCGCCGGGCTCGAAGCAGCGGGCCGCCTCCGCGGCGAGATCGTCGTGGTGCCGGTGGCCAATCCGATCGGCCTGAACCAGCAGTGGCTCGGCCATCTCATCGGGCGCTTCGAATCGAACACGGCGCAGAACTTCAATCGCAACTTCTACGACCTGACGGCGCTCGTACTGCCCACCATCGAGGAACGCCTCGGCCCCGACGCCGACGCCAACCGCCAGGCCATCCGCGCCGCCATGGGCGAGGCGCTCGCCGCGCAGAAGCCGCGAAACGAGCTCGATTCGCAGCGCCTCGCGCTGCAGCGCCTCTCGTACGATGCCGACATCGTGCTCGACCTGCACTGCGACTGGGAAGCGGCGCTGCACCTCTACACGAACCCCGAGCTGTGGACCGACGTCGAGCCGCTCGCGCGCTATCTCGACGCGAAGGCGTCGCTGCTCGCGCTGAACTCGATCGGCAGTCCGTTCGACGAGATTCACAGCTTTTGCTGGACCGAGTTGCGCGAGCGCTTCGGCAAGCGCTTCCCGATTCCGCACAGCGCGATCTCGGTGACGGTGGAGCTGCGCAGCCAGCGCGACGTCTCGCACGAATTCGCCGAGCGCGACGCGCAGGGTATCGTCGACTACCTGATCCGTCGCGGCGTGATCGCGGGCACCCCGGCGCCGCTGCCGGCGCTGGCGTTTCCCGCCACGCCGCTCGCCGGCACCGAGCCTGTCGTCGCGCCCGCCAGCGGCGTGATCGTGTTTCGCGCCGATACCGGCGCCTGGATCGAGGCCGGCGCGCCCGTGGCCGACATCGTCAACCCGCTCACCGACGAAGTGCTCACGCTGTGCAGCACCGTGAGCGGCGTGATGTACGCGCGACATAGCGCGCGCTTCGCGACGGCGGGCATGGAAGTGGCCCGCATCGCGGGAGACCGGCCGATCCGCAGCGGTTCGCTCCTGTCGCTGTAACCCGTCCTTCCAGCCGGCTCATGCCGTGGCATGGGCCGGCTTCGCGCCACTCCGGCGCCCCTCCCCATTGCTTCGCACTCCGCATCGACCCCGGCCGGGCGAAATCTAAACATCTAATGAACAAATTTTCATATTGAAAGCTTGAAAGCTGCAAAAGAGGCTTTCTGACGGCCCCTCCCGGCACCCCATAAATCGCCGGAACCCATGCCACAAAAGGCTTTGCAGGCGATGTCTTATTTATGCAACATAAATAATACATATCAGTAATATGAAAATACTGTCACATCCCTTTCGCGATTGGTGTTTAAATTTCAGCGCGTCGCATGACCCTGTCCAGCAGAAACGGGGCATTCGAATCTTTCCTCAATCCGGAGAATGCTTTGAAGAAAATATTGACCACCGCCGTTCTTGCCTCGGTCGCGGGCGCAGCACAGGCACAAAGCAGTGTCACGCTGTACGGCCTGATCGACGCGGGTATCAGCTACAACAGCCACATCAAGAACGCTACGGGCGGAAGCAGCAGCTACTGGGGCTACGGCGACGGGGTCGCGCAGGGCAGCCGCTGGGGCCTGCGCGGCACGGAAGACCTGGGCGGCGGCCTGCAGGCGATCTTCGTGCTCGAAAACGGCTTCAGCAGCGGCACCGGCGCAGCCGGCCAGGGTGGTACGCTGTTCGGCCGCCAGGCCTACGTCGGCCTGACGCAAAACACGATCGGCTCGCTCACGTTCGGCCGTCAATACTCGTTCAGCACCGACTATCTCGGCGGCTACTACTCGAACGGCGGCAACACGGCCGTGGGCAACTGGGCCTACCACTTCAACGATATCGACCAGTTGACGTCGAGCCGCATCAACAACTCGGTCAAGTTCTCGAGCGTGAACTTCTCGGGCCTGACCTTCGGCGGCTTGTACGGCTTCTCGAACACGACCTCGTTCGCCGGCGCGCCGACCACGTCCGCGGAGGCTTCGTCGCGCACGTACAGCTTCGGCGCGAACTACGCCTACGGCCCGTTCGGCCTCGGCGCCGCCTATACGAACATCACGTACCCCGGCGCGGCCTCGCCCGCCTTCACGACGACCATCTCCGGCATCGGCGGCGCGCTGCAGGACCTGCGCACGTTCGGCGTGGGCGGCCGCTACACGCTCGGCCCGGCCACCGTGTGGGCCCTGTGGACGAACACGCTGCTCTCGCAGATCGCCTCCTCGTCGTACCTCTACAACGCCTACGAAGCCGGCGCCAGGTACGCGTTCACGCCGGCGCTCTCGGGCCAGCTCGGCTATACGTACTCGCGTGCCTCGGGTCTCTTCGGCGCGCACTGGAACCAGATCGACGCGGCCGTCGACTACCTGCTCAGCAAGCGCACGGACGTCTATCTGGCCGTCGCTTACCAGGACGCGTCGGGCTCGTACAAGGGCGCGCCGGTGCAGGCGCAGATCGGCGACTCGAACTCGAGCATCTTCCAGCCGTCGGGCTCGGGCTCGCAGGACCAGCTCGCGGTGCACGTGGGCATGCGCGTCAAGTTCTAAAAACGAAGCGGCCGGCAACGGCCCGGCGCCGGTCTGCGATGCCGGCGTCATTGACACGAGGCATCCGGCGGGATGCCCCGTTTTCCTTTGCGACGTCGCGCCGCCGCGCGCGACGCGCGCGCTTCTGGTACGCTGCGCCCTTTCCCCTCGCAGCGTTCTCATCGATGGAACTCCCCTTCAACGAAGCCGGCGTATCGGTCACGCGCACCGCGCTCTCCGTCGCGGGCCAGGTCTTCGCCTTGCGCGACATCGAGGACGTGCAGGTCATCACCGGGCGCCGCAACCGCATCGTGCCGATCGTGCTCTCGGTAGCCGGCGTCGCGCTCGGCGCGTGGGGCGGCCTTCACGGTTCCGGGGGCGGGCTGATCTGCGGGGCGATGCTGTTCGTGGTCGGGCTGATCGCGTGGTTCACCCAGGATGTCACGCATCGGCTGATCGTCGTGATGGGCGGCGAACGGCGCGAAGCGCTGACGAGCCTCGACCGCGGTTTTGCCGAACGCGTCGAGCAGATCGTGCGCTTCGCCATGGCGGGCCGACCCGATGCGGCCGCTCGCAGCCCGGCGCATTGAGCCTGCATTGAGCTTCGCACCGACCTGACACGAAGCCCGGCAGCCCGGTCAGTTCGGATCGATCGGTTTGACGCGCCAGATATCGCGCGCGTATTCGGCAATCGCCCGATCCGACGAGAACGGCCCCATCGCCGCCACGTTTTCGATCGAGCTCGCCGTCCATCCCGGCACGTCGAGAAAACGCCGGTCGGCCGCTTCCTGCGCGGCCACGAAGGCCGCGAAGTCGGCGAGCACGAGATAGTGGTCGCCCCAGTCCACGAGCGTGTGGAAAATCTCCGTGAAGCGCGCCGGGTCGCCCGGCGAGAAGAAGCCCGTGCGGATCTGGTCGAGCGCGGTGTGCAGTTCGGCGTTTTCCTCGTAGATCTGGCGCGGCCGGTAGCCCGAGGCGCGCAACGCATCCACCTCGTCCGACGTGTTGCCGAAGATGAAGATGTGCTCCGGTCCCACGGCCTCGCCGATCTCGATGTTCGCGCCGTCCAGCGTGCCCATCGTCAATGCGCCGTTGAGCGCGAGCTTCATGTTGCCGGTGCCCGAGGCCTCCGTGCCCGCCGTCGAGATCTGCTCGGAGAGATTCGCGGCCGGAATCAGCACCTCGGCCACGCTCACGCCGTAATTGGGCACGAACACCACCTTGAGCCGGTCGCCTACCCGCGGATCGTGGTTCACCTTCGCGGCCACGTCGTTGATGAGCCGGATGATCATCTTGGCCATGCGGTAGGCCGACGCGGCCTTACCCGCGAACACCACCACGCGCGGCACCCAGTCGCGCTGCGGGTTCTCGACGATACGGTTGTAGCGCACGATCACATGCAGCACGTTGAGCAGTTGCCGCTTGTATTCGTGAATGCGCTTCACCTGCATGTCGAAGAGCGCGTCCGGGTCGACCGTCACCCCGAGACGCTGAGCAATGCGCTGCGCGAGCCGCACCTTGTTGCTGCGCTTGGCCGCGCGAAACGCGGCTTCGAACGAAGCGTCGCCGCGCAGCTTGCGCAAGCCGTGTAGTTCCAGCAGGTCGCTGCGCCAGCGCGTGCCGATGCTCTCGTCGATCAGGCGCGCAAGCGGCGGGTTCGCCTGCGCGAGCCAGCGGCGCGGCGTAATGCCGTTCGTGACGTTCGTGAAGCGGTCGGGAAAAAGACGCGCGAAGTCGGAGAAGATATCGCGCTGCATGAGCTGCGAATGCAGCTTCGAAACGCCGTTGACCTTGTGGCTCGCCACGATCGCGAGATAGGCCATGCGCACGCGGCGCTGGCCATATTCGTCCACGAGCGAGATGCGGCGGATCATGTCGAGATCGTGCGCGCCCTGTTCGTTCGCCTCGCGCAGAAAGGCCGCGTTGATATCGAAGATGATTTCGAGGTGACGCGGCAGGAGGCGCGCCAATAGTTCGACATCCCAGGTTTCCAGCGCTTCCGGCATGAGCGTGTGATTCGTGTACGAGAACACGCGGCCGACATGCTGCAGCGCTTCGTCCCACGGCATGCCGTGCACGTCCACGAGCAAACGGATCAGTTCGGGGACGGCGAGCACCGGGTGCGTGTCGTTCAGGTGCACCGCCACCTTGTCGGAGAAGCGCCCGAACGTGCTGTGCGTGCGCAGGTAGCGGCGGATCAGATCCTGCATCGTCGCGGAGACGAAAAAGTACTCCTGGCGCAGGCGCAGTTCGCGGCCGGCCATGGTCGAATCGTCAGGATAGAGCAGGCGCGAGACGTTCTCCGACTCGTTGCGCGCTTCCACCGCGCGCTGATAGTCGCCCTGGTTGAAGGCGGAAAGATCGAGCTCCTCGTCCGCGCGCGCGGACCACAGGCGCAACGTGTTGGTCGCGCTCGTGGCGTAGCCGGGAATCACGGTGTCGTAGGCCATCGCGTTGACGTGCTGCGTGTCGATCCATTCGACCGTGCCGTTGCGCTGCACCGTGCGCCCGCCGAAGCGCACGTGATATTGCACCTCGGGCCGCGGAAATTCCCACGGATTGCCGGCGTGCAGCCAGTAATCGGGCGCCTCGACCTGCTCGCCGTCGACGATCTGCTGCCGGAACATGCCGTAGTCGTAGCGGATGCCATAGCCGAAGCCCGGGATGCCGAGCGTCGCCATCGAATCGAGAAAGCACGCGGCGAGGCGGCCGAGGCCGCCGTTGCCGAGCGCGGCGTCCGGTTCGAAGTCGATCACCGACTCCATGTCGACGCCGACGTCGGCCAGCGCCTCTTTCATCTGGTCGTAAATGCCGAGCGCGAGCAGCGCGTTGGAAAACGTGCGGCCGATCAGAAATTCCATCGAAAGGTAATAGACGCGTTTGACGTCCTGGTCGTACTGCCGGCGCGTGGTGACCATCCACCGTTCGACGAGCCGATCGCGCACGGCCAGCGCCGCGGCATGCAGCCAGTCCTGCGGGCGCGCCGTGACGGCGTCCTTGCCGACGCCGTACATGAGGCGGTTGGAAATGGAACGGCGCAGCGCCTCGGCGCTGTTCTTCAACTGGTCGAATTCCAGACCTATGGCTGTCATCGATACCTCCCGTCGACCGGAGTGGGTGTGCTGCAGCGTCCCGCCGGACCACGAGCACAGATCAAATTTGCAGAGTAGGACATTTTCCCGGCGCTTGCGGCGGGGGGGGGGGGGGGGGGGGGGGGGGGGGGGGGGGGGGGGGGGGGGGGGG
>NZ_JBANLK010000072.1:0-23714 GCF_054968425.1 Paraburkholderia sp. AV2 | reverse complement strand
TCCTGTTCTGCCTTCCTTATCCACCCCGATCTATAACGCTCGGAGCAGTTCTGCGATGGACTTGATCAGCTTTGCCTTAAGCCTAGTCACAACGTGGACCCCGTCGAAGTTCTAACCCAGCCGGAGCAGCGCCGCCGGCGCTCTGTCGAAGAAAAGCTCGCAATAGTGCGCGAGACGTTCGAGCCTGGCACCACTGTTTCGGGCGTTGCGCGTCGCCATCAGGTGAATGCCAACCAGGTCTTTGCCTGGCGCAAGCTCTATCAGGATGGAAGCCTGTCAGCGGTCAGTGCCGGCGAGCAGGTGGTACCGGCATCGGACCTGGCTGAAGCGATGAAGCAGATTCGCGAACTCCAGCGATTGCTGGGAAAGAAAACAATGGAGGTGGAAATCCTCCGCGAAGCAGTGGAGTATGGTCGAGCAAAAAAATTGATTGCGCGCTCACCATTGCTGCCGGGGGACGACCGTTGAAGACGGTTTGTGAAGTCCTGGGTGTGTCGCGCTCGAATCTCGCGGTCAAGTTGAAGCGCCCCGCTGAATGGGTCGACCGACGCAAGATGCCCGCTCAGGATGACGTGTCGCTCGTCGCTGAGCTTCGAGAGCTCGTTGCCGACCTGCCGACGTACGGCTACCGGCGTGCATGGGCGCTGCTGCGGCGAAGCCGGGACGCGCTGTGCCAACCACGTGTCAATGCAAAGCGGGTGTACCGCGTCATGCGCGGCCACGGCTTGCTGCTCGAACGTCGGCCTCGTTACGCTCCGTGTGCGCGTCGGCACGACGGCAAAGTCGCCGTGGACAGAAGCAACGTGCGTTGGTGCTCGGACGGTTTCGAATTCCGCTGCGATGATGGTGCGCCGTTGCGCGTGGTCTTTGCACTGGACTGCTGCGACCGGGAAGCGATGAGCTGGGCTGCAACCACGGGCGGTTACACCGGCGACATGGTGCGGGATGTGATGCTTCAGGCGGTCGAAAGCCGCTTCGCCGGTGCCTTGGCGGCTGAGAGCGAAATCGAGTGGCTGAGCGACAACGGTTCCTGCTACATTGCCGATGAGACGCTGACATTCTCGCGAAAAATTGGTCTGAAGCCGGTCACGACACCAGTGAGAAGTCCGCAGAGCAATGGGATGGCCGAGAGCTTCGTCAAGACGATGAAGCGCGATTACGTTTCGTGGATGCCCAAACCTGACGCGAGAACGGCGCTGCAAAACCTGGCCATTGCGTTCGACCACTACAACGAGTCACATCCACACAGCGCCCTGAAATACCGCTCGCCACGCGAGTTTCGCCAGCAAACAAATTCTTCAACCTAAGCGTGACCGCGTGTCCGGTCATGCAGGGGCACTATCCGAACCCGGCGATGGCGCGGCGCTTTTTGGTGGGTCGTGCAACGCTACAAAGAATCCTTGGAAAAATGGTTGGCTGTGCGCCGCGTGCGCTCGTGCTGACCGACGACGCCGACGGACAACCTCGACTATTTCGACCGGAACCGCGACGGGCTGTTCACGTTCAGGTGGCGTACGCCGGGGTATAGATCATTATCGGCCTCTGCAACACAGAGGTGGGTATCGGTGCAGTCATGCCAGCACCTCTGGCGCGCCGCACCGAAGCGATATTCGCCGACGTCGAACACCGGACCGAAACCGACTTCGTTACAGATCTCCTCGCAGGCAGTCACGGTACCCCCGAACAACGCTCGGCCCGGCACTCAGGCGTCGCCCGTCTTGCTGCCCTTGGCAAACTCGGTGCCGACCCGACGATCGCGGCAGAATATGCTGCAGCAACGATCATCCACTCCGCGCCGGATCAGCGATGCCACATTCTCGATCTGCCGATGCCCGGCAAGATTACGGCCGCCGTCGCACTGCCCCAAACAATCAGCCGCGTAGACGCATTCGGCTGGGTCAAGGACTGATCTGCCCCGCCGGAGGATCGCGCGTGCCTGCCATGCCTCGCACATCCGGCGGCGACGAGAGGCAGCTCACCGCTTTACCTCACTGGCTGCCTTCACCGCGTTGCATTCTTCGGTCAAACGTTTATATTGACTGACGGAAATCTGCTTCAGGCGGAGCATTGTTATGTTATTCCCCATGCTGGAGGGGGCGCATCATGGGTTGGCTTAAACTTGCGCTGATCGTCGTTGTGGTCATCGGTATCGCCAAAGGCATCCAGCTGTTCAATCGCCATTGCCGACGCCGCTTTGGGCATTCGTTCTTCACGATGCGAAGCTTCTGGATTACGGCCATCACAATCAATCTGGTGTGGTGGGGACTTTATTTCTGGGCCCAGGCGACCCTGCACCACACCCCCCTGTCTGACGGGCTCATTCTGATGGCCCTCGGGCTTGTTGCTGCCGCGTGGCTTGTCTACGAGAACGTCCGAGATACCGACCTGCTATACGGCTTCGGGGGCTCAGCACTACAAATTGCGCTGTTCTTCCCGCTCGCTGTCTGCAGCTTTGCCGTTCTCGCAGTTGCAATGGTTGTGATGGTCGTCGCTTCGTACAAGGGGGCACCCGCCTGGCTTCTCGATTCGTGAGAATCATCGACCTCCTATCAACCATCCCGATCGTGTCCTCGATATCGTTCAGGGCGATTGTTTCGCACAGACCGCGAGAACTCAGAACAGGCCCACCGGGTCAGCCGACCTGTCCCAGCTATAGATAATGATTTCCTTGCGCGGAACGGTATTGCCCGCGCCGCCAACCGTGTACTGGATATCGACACATTCCATCTCAAACTGCGCAAACAATGCCCTGATTGCAGGATGGTCGTTGAGCGACAGAATGGCCCGCCCCTGCAGTCCTCCGATCATGTTTGCCATACGCTCGTACTGTTCGAACCCGAACGGCACACCGTAGCCCTCTGTTTCGAAATACGGAGGATCGAGATAAAAAAATGTATGCGGCCTGTCGTATCGCTCAATACAGGCGTGCCACTCAAGCTTCTCGATGTACGCACCTGATAGCCGGAGGTGTGCTGCGGACAGGGTCTCTTCCAGCCTGAGCAGGTTCAGCCCTGGCGGCGAGGTCGTCGCAGTGCCAAACGACCGACCTTCCACGCGACCGCCGAAGCAGTTTTGCTGAAGGTAGTAAAAGCGTGCCGCGCGCTGGATGTCGGTCAGTGTGTGAGGCGGTGTATCACTTAGCCACCTGAACACCTCCCGGCTGGTCAAGGCCCACTTGAACTGACGAACGAACTCTTCAAGGTGATGCTGCACGACGCGATAGAGGTTGATCAGATCGTCGTTCACGTCGTTGAGCACTTCGACGTCCGCAGGCGGGCGCATGAAGAACAGGGCCGCCGCGCCGGCGAATACCTCAACATAGCAGGTATGCGGAGGAAAGCGCGGAATCAGAACGTCCGCGAGCCGTCTTTTGCCGCCTATCCATGGAATGATGGGCATCGCCATGCTGTCTCCCGCGCTCAGCGCTCCGCCCCGACATCGCGATCATCCGGGAACAGTTCCGGCTGCACATTGCTGCGCTCGTGCGCCCGACGGGGACGACGCTGCCGGTCACACTGGTCCGCCCGATCCCGGCCGGCCCGATCCCGCTGAACAGGCATGGTCTGTACGAAGTCCGTCACCATTGCAGCCAGGCTGCGATCATCGGCGCTCTGCGAGCCGCCCATCGCGTGAATCACACCTTGCCATGCTTCGAATGAGGCGCCATGCGCGTCCCGCAATGCATGGCGCGCCTGACCGTCCAGCTCTGGTCGCCAGTAGCGCGCCGTCTCGCCGCGCGCCATCATGTGCACCACGGCCTGCTTCGGATAGCGCCGGGTTTCACCGCGCGCGAGCCGCCGCGTCGCGTTGGCCTCGACGCCGTGCTCGCGCAACTGGATAGCAAACCGCTCACGCCAGCGTTGCAGATCCTGTTTGCGCGGATTGAGGCGCTTTCCGTCTACTCCACGCACCTGCACGCTCAGATGCACATGGGGGTGAGCCTCGTCATCGTGCGCAGCGAAGACATACCGTCTGCCGTCACCGAACTCCTCCGCCGCGAATGCTCGCGCCGCGACACGCACCGCCTCGCGGTCCGTGCCCGGCGGCATCGACAGCAACACATTGAAAACCTCACGTCGGCGGCTTTCTTCCGGGATGCCCCAGCCGCCCAGTTGCCAGGCGTCGGTCAGATCGCGAAGCGCCTCGCGACCAAGCACGGTCTGGCCATCCTGGTCCTCAAGCTGGACCCGCCCGTTGCGCGAGATATAGCGCAGATGCCGCCGCACAGCACCCATACCCTGCGCACCAGACGCCTTGTTCGTGATCTTGACCATCACCTCGGGCGTGCGCCTGAGCGTGCGCGCAAGCTGCTCGCGCATGCGTCGCACATCGCGACCGAGCTGAGCGCGTGACATGCGCGGCGCGCGAACATGCCGCAGCGGATCGTGGAACAGCCGGTCCCCCCAGTTCAGCAGCATCTGGTCGACATAGGTCTTCGGGAACGCCATCCTAGCGGCTCCATCGATCAAGATTGGCACGCAGCAGCTGCGTGACCGCCCGCAGGTGCGCATCGATTACGCTGCGGGCTGTCTCGACCACGTACCGCGCGTCGCCTGAATCACCGCGCGCCTGCAGCCGACCAAGCAACACGATGAGCGTCGCCAGCTGCTGGTTCGAATCTGCGAGCAGTCGCATCTCCCGCTCGCCGAGTTGGGGCTCATGCACGAGCTGCGCGCGGATCACCGCGACCAGCCAGCGATTGACATTCATTCCACCTACGCCGGCGTGCTGCCTGGCGACTTCGAGCTCTTCCCGCGTGAGACGGATCTCGACACGCTCGCGATGCCCGTGTAGCAGAAAGCGACCCGACACACGGTCAGCTATCGCCGCCCGAGATTCATCCTGAGCCAGGGCGCCATGCACCAGTTGCCGGACACCATCCGCAGCGGTGACGCAGCGGGCCGCACACCACGCTTCCCACCGCCCTTTCGCGGGCCCAAGATCCACACACAGTCGCTCTCGCGTGATCACTTGCGTGCTCCTACAGTGAGGGCGGTGCAGGCTCAGACGGGGCACGTTCGACTTCACGGCTCTGGGCGCGATCAGGAGCAGCGCGGGTGCGACGGCTGCGGGCAGAAGGCGCCTCCGGATCGAACACGCGCGGCCGGGGGACCGTTACCCCTTCAGCTTCAAACGCCCCCATCAGCCGTTGCGCATGCTGCTGCACCCGTGCGATGGATCGTTCGCTCAGGCCGTGCTGCCGCAGGGCCGCGGTCAATACCGCCATCTGCACAGCCCGCTCCTCCGGCGGCACGACCGAAGGCTTCCGCCGCCGCAGGGCCTGAGCCTGTTCCGGCGTCGACGCCCTGTCCTCTTCGCTTCTTTCGCGTTCGCCCTCTTTTTCCGGCGCTGCCGCGCGAGGCTGCGTTCGCTCCTGGCCCGCGACGTCAACCTGCCAGGTATTGCGGTAGACGTCCTTTTCCTCCTCGCCGATGACGGTTCCCGCTGCGTCGATCACCGGCACGGTGACCGTCACCAGACGCCGGCCAAGATTTTCAAGGACGACCTGTTGCCCGGCGAGCGCGCCCGATTCGGCAACGGCCCTTTCCAGGTCCACGCCCCACACGACATGGTCCGCACCGCCCGCGTCGCGATACACAACGTAGTACGAGTCGCTGCGCGCGGGATTGTGCTGGTAGGGCGCACCACCGTGCTCCACGAGCTCACCGGCGTAGCGCTGCCGCTCGTGCCCCTCCGCATCGGCAACAGGCGGCTCAACGTCAGGGGCTGGCGCCGGTCGAGGTGGTGCTGCGGGTGCAGGGGCGGCGGGTGAAGCGGCCGGCACCGCGGGGCCCGGTTCCGGCTGCCGCACACCGACTGACGTGGCCGCTTTCCCACTTGACGCCTGCATTGGGCCGGGCGCCGTCGGGGGTGCCTTCGTCGAAGCGGCAGACGCTTGCGGAGCGGCGGCCGGTCCGGTCACCTCGATGCGGTTTGTTAGCCGGTCGCGACGGGCCTCGGCCAGCCGCGCGAAGTCGACCGGCCTCGGTTCATAACCGCTGACCTCGATGCCCAGCAGCGTTGCCTGCACCCACACCTCCTGCCGGAACTGTGGATGTCCCGACACGCGGATACGTCCCCAGTCCTTGGCGCGGACCATGTCCACCATCGACTCGACGACATCGGGGCGGTTGTGTTCCGTCACGAGGTACGGGCCGATATCCTCGAATGCGAGTTGATGCGGCGCGTCCCTCAGAAAATACTGGTTGCCCGCACGCAGATAGCGCTTGCGCACCTTTTCGGGCGGACTGCCAAGCGGCGTCCAGTGCTGGGCAGGCACATCCTCGCTGCCGCGTGCCGGATTCTGCGGCTTCGCCGGCTGCTGCTCTCCCGCCCGCGACGGCGCGTCGGCCCGGATCGCCTGATCGCGCAGTCGAGCGCGCGCCGCGTCGAATTCGCGCCGCCGGCGCGCAGCCAGTGCATCGGCGGCCGTCTGGTCAAAGCGGCCAGAGCTCGCGGTACCGCCCTGCGGGTCAGGCAAGGGCGGCGGATCCGGTTCAATCACGTTGATGACGGGTTCCTCCGCCGGGGACCCCGAGGAGGTGACGGTTTCGTCCATGATGAATCTCCCTCTGATCACTGCGCTCGCACCGAACACCTCACGCGTTCAGCGTTCCTGCCCGTCGCCCGGTTCGCGACCGGCGCGCTCCTTCGACTTCGCCAGTGCCGCTGCCCGCGCTTCGCGCACCCGCGTCCACGTCACGCCCTGAAGCTGGTCCAGCGTCGCATCGAGATCGTCGCCAAACCCCACCTCCCGCGCCGACTTTTTCAGCGATGCGACCGTCCGCTCGAGCAGGTCGCGCGCGCGGTCCCACGGATACACCTTGCCGTGGGCGCCGTCGTAGCCAACCTGCACCTCCGCGCCATTGAGGCGCTGGTTCTCGTCCATCCACCGCAGCCGGTCCGAAACGAACTCCATGTTCGACTTCGCGTGGAACACGACGCTGCGCGCAGATACCTCCTGGATCAGATAGTGTTCTGTGTTGAATACCTCGCCACGATAGGGGCCACCGTTCTCGCGTGGCACGGCCATGCGAATCTGTGCGCCGAAACGGTGTTGTGCAAGCGCCTTGATTTCACCGGACACATCGTCGAGGCCGTACAGCGGCTCGCCCGCCTGGCGTCGGGCGGGTGCCCCCGCTGCACGCGCGGCGGGTGGGTCCTGCTTCGGCGGATCGGCTTCGCGCCGATCCGGCTCCTCCGGCTGCGACTGTCCCTGCGCGGCGCCTGCCGGCGCCGTCGTCGGCCCGGCCGTCTGGCTTTCCTGCGGCGCTGGCGCCGGCACCTCCTGACCGTTGCCCCGCCGGCGCGCCGCGCGGCGCCGACCCGCTACCTCGCCCTCACCGACAAGCTTCTCTTTCACGCTACTCATGGTCTGGTCCTCCTTCGATCCATCCGACCCGTCTGCCGCAACGGCCTGTCCCTCCGCCTCGACACCGGTCACGTGACGCGCGACGACGCCATAGAGCGACTCGCGCAACACCTCACCCACCGCATGACTCCCGGACAGGACTGCCATATCGTCAAAGTCCGTCGGCACTTCGCCGCCGATCGTGGCCTGCGACGCGAAGCGTGGCTCGGCCAGCACCGAAGACGTGCCGAGCGCCGCCTGCCTCGCGTGCTCGTACCCGGGACCGAGGTCGGCGAGCACGAGCATTTCTGCTTCCGGGTAGCGTCCGCGCCACATCGCGGCCACTGACCGCAGGTTCCCGCTCGACAGCGCCGCGATGCTGAACCAGCCCGTTGCCTCCCACACCGCCAGTGCCGTCGCGACACCCTCAGCGACCAGGATCGGCGTCGCGGCTCCTTCCCGGAACCCATGGGGCTCAACTGCCCAGTAACCCCCGGACTTCGCCCCCCCGGCGAGCGCGGACTTGCGTCCCTGCGCATCGATCAGTTCCAGCGTGGACAGCGCATCGCCAATGCGCACCGGCACGACCAGAACCCGGCCCGTCAGCACCTCTTCCGCGCTACGCAGCGCATAGCCGAGCAATGCGTGCAGTTCCTCGGCTTCCAGCTCCCGCAGCGTCGGCACCGCCCTGACCCGCTTGCGCCCGAGATACGGATGCCCCGGCGCCACCGGGCGCGCCCACTGCCAGATCGACAGCGCCTCGCGGGCCACCGCCGCCTGCCGCGCCCGGGCGCGGGCTTCGAGATCGGCCCGGTCCGCAGCCGGGCGCACCGGCGCCATCCGTGCCCGCTCTGCCGGATCCATCGCGGCGCGCGAACCCCGGACGTCGAAGCCATGCTGCTGTGCGAGCCAGAAAAGCGAGGCAAGTGTCTTGCCGCCCGATTCGCCTGCCGAGCGCCAGGTGACGCGCGCCGCGCGCTCGTTATAGTTGTGGGCGCTGCGGCTCCACTCGTCCCAGATACCGAAGCCGGCCTCGCCAAAACCCTGCTTGAGCGCAAACGCCATATCGACCCAGGTCGTATAGTCTTCTGCGGGAATCGCGGCGAGCGCGGCGCGGGCGCGCTCCTCCTCGCTCAGGTACCGTGCGTTCATCGGCGTTCTCCGTGGAGCGGCACAACGTTCGAGCCTTCGGCTGTGCGTGACACAGAACGGTGCGCATGCGAGCGCGGCACACTACCCGCCCGTGCAGCCTTGCGGCCCGCTCTGGCATCTGCCGGTCGCAACTCGCCAACGTCGAGATCGGACGTCGAAAGCCGGCGCGCCGCGACAGCCACGCGCGCCGCCGGCACTCCCAGCAGCATGAAATGCCGCTCGACATACGCAGCCGCTTCGTCATCGCCGATATCGTTGAGATGGCGTGGCAGATCGTGCGGATCCCAGGCCTGCAGCACTTCGAGATACTCCGGCGCAATGTGCATCACGCCTGTCTCGTCCACATCGTCGGGTTCAACGTCCCGGAGCCTTCGCTCCACCTGGGCCATGAAACGTACGAGGTCCATGGCGGGAACAGCCGGCGCCACACGCAGGCGCGAGGTGAAGACCGGGTCACGCCAGTAGCAGATGCGCTCGGCCAGTATCGGCTTGGTGTTTTCGAGCAGGATGATCTCCCGGTCGCGCCCCAGCTCCTTCAGTTCCTGCGGTAACAGCAGCGGGCGACGCTGCTCGGAGAAGCTCTCGCTGGACCCGCCGCGGCCGCCGAAGATCGCATTGGACCGGCTCACACTGCGCGATCGATCAGTGAAGGTGCCGAGCATCTCCGAGTATTCGTTCGCATCCTTCTGCTCGCGCGGCGCGTAGATGATCTGCATCGCGTGATTCGTCACGAAGGTCCTCGCGTCCGCACGGCCATAGACCGACTCGAGCTGCGATACCGACTGCACAATCGAAAGCAGTCGCAGGTTGTAGCCGGCCATGTAGGCCACAGCACGGGCGATGATCTGAATCTTGCCCACCGACGTGAATTCATCCATCAGCAGCAGGCATTGATATTTGAGATCCGGGTTGTCCTGCGGCAACTCCTTCGTGTTCAGGTTGACCACCTGGGCGAAGACGAGGTTGACCAGCAGCGCGGCCTCCGTGAGATGGTCCGGGGTGACGCCGATGTATACCGACATGCGGCGTCTGCGCACGTCACGTGGATCGAAGTCGCTCGCGCTAGTCGCCGCATCAACAATTGGATTGGCGAAGATGGTGAGCGGTGCGTTGAAGGTGGCGAGGATGCTCGCCAGCACCTTGTCGTCGTTCGCCAGGAAGCGGTTCAACGCATCGACGCATGCGCCGCTGAGCAGGCGTCGGCTCTGCAACAGCGCCTGCTGCAGGTACGCCTTGACCGGCATGCCATTGCCCGAGGACTGCCGCAGCACCTCGCCCATCGTCACCGGATAGTCGGGCACATCGAGATTGCCCCTGCGCCGTGCATCACGCCATTCGCACAGCAGCAGCACCAGGCCGAGAAAGAGGTTGCGCGCCTGGTCCTTCCAGAAATCATCGTGGCCACCAACCGGGTACAGCGCGTAGCCGATTGCGAGAATGTCACCTACGCGGAACACGCCGCCAGAAATTGCCGACAGAGGGTTGTACCGGTGTGTACGGCCGTCTTCGGCAAACGGATTGAAGAGGTACACGTCCTGTCCGTGCGCGCGACGGTAACCCGCAGTAAGGTTAAAGTTTTCCTGCTTGATATCGAGGACCACCACCGAATCGGGGTAACTTAACAGGTTGGGCACCACAATCCCCACGCCCTTGCCAGAGCGGGCCGGAGCCGCGAGCAGGACGAACTGCTGGCCCGTGAACCGCAGATAGCGGCCGCGCCACACGCCCACGACCAGGGGCGGGCCACTGTCTATGCCAGCGTGCGAACGCGTGCTCATAGCAGGCCAGCCCGGCGGATGTCCGCCTCGTTTGCGAACCGTGCGCTGCCGTAGAGACGGCGACGCGCGGATCGATCCAGCATCGCGCCAACGCCGGCCGCCGGCGCGCCGAACGCGAGCAGCACACCGAACAATGCGGCACCGGCAAGCCGCCGCCCCTGCCCAGGAGTACGTCCGTCATACCAGGCCAGCGCCGCATCCGGCCACGCATGAATCCCGGCGTGAAGTGGATTGATGTGCTGGCTCGCGAGGAAAAAAAACGACGCGAGCCAGACGGCGAGTGTCAATCCCACCGCCGCCGCGGCCACGACAGCAAGCGTGATCAGTGCAGGCAGAGCGTGATAACGCATCCGGCCGATGACTGGCCGCTCCGCTTCGCTTACGTTTCGGATGTCCATGGTCTGCACTCCCTTCACCCGAAAGCCGTCTGATGCCGACGCAGCGGATCGAACCACACTTCCGTCATCGACCAGTGCCGGCCCGTCTGCACGCCGGCTTCATCGAAAAGCGGGTTGGCCTCCATGTGCGCGACCACGTCGATCGTCATGGAGAGCAGCCGCCGCAGCGCGACGTCATCCCAGGTCGACGCTTCCGGATGCTCCTTGGCCATCAATGCGAACCGTTCGATCGCCACCGCCGCGCTCGACGCGTGATAGCTCGTGATGGAGCCCGAATGGCCGGTGGTCAGCAGCTTCAGAAAGTCATAGGCTTCGCTGCCACGCAGCTCGGCGAGCAGCACGCGGTCAGGGCGCATACGCATCGTGCTGGCGATCAGATCCGCCGGCGTCACCCTCGCCTGACCGTGGTCGCCCTTGCTGTAGAGAAGGTGCACCGAGTTTTCGATATGGCGGATGAAAAGCTCGCGCACATCCTCGATCGTGATGATCCGCTCGGACGGCGGAATCGAGCGGCACAGGGTCCGCATGAAGCTGGTCTTGCCGGAGCCGGTATTGCCGACCACCACAATGTTGAGACGGCTCTTGACGGCCAGATCAAAGAAGGTCGCCCAGTCCCGTGCCTCCAGGCACTGGAGCAGCCTGCCGACCGCCGGGCGGTGCACAGGCCGCAACGCGTCAGCACCATCCTGGCGGCCCCAAACTGCGTCCTCAAACAGTCCTTCACCGCGGTAGGCGTCGAGGGTTTTCTCACGCGCAGACGGGCGCCGGACCGTGATCGAGACCGTGCGCGGCGGCACGACGGGCGGCACCACAATCTGGATGCGTGAATCGCCCGGCAGCAGTGCCGACAGGATCGGATGCTGGGCGGACACCTCCTGGTTCGTAAGCGTGGCGACCGCGACGGCAAACGACATCAGACGCTCGAAATCGAGGTCGACGCAGTCGTGCGTGTGCCATCCGAGATGGGTTTCCGTCAGCACGCGCTGCGGGCGGTTGATCACCAGTTCGGTCACCGCCGGGTCATCGAGCAACCCCGCAAACGGCCGCATCAGTTCGCGTACGGAAGCGTCCTCCTCCAGCTTCGGCAAGGGCATGTCAATGCCGGCAGCGGCTTCGCCCTGGGTGCCCGGGGTGGCGTTCATGGCGCGCCCTCCGGCTCGAGCGTGTTGACCGAACTGAAGTCCAGGTCCCTCGCGACGATAATCGTGAACTCCGCGCCCTGGTTCTGCGTGAGCGTCGGCGGAATATTGATCGTACTGTCGAGCACGCGCGAGGCCATGTCGTTGCCCTGCTGCTGCGTGTTTTCGAATACGACCGACCCGTTGCTGTTGCCGCCGCGCGTTGCGAGATAGCCGATCGCATCTTGCGTCATGCCGAGCAGCATCGCTGCACCGATACGCTCACCCCAGTGGTTGTTCACGTACCCGCCCACACCGATACGTCCAAGCGCATCGGCCGCCGGCGAATCGATCTCGACCGTTACCCCTTCGGGGGTCTTGATCCGGGCAGACAGGATGAACACCCGTTTCTGCCCCGGCGCGAGATTCGTGCGGTACTCGCTGTTGATCTGCGAACCACGCTCGATCAGCACGACATGACCATCATCCGAATAGACGTTCTTCGTGACCGTGCAGGTCGAAATGCCTGCCTGGGTCGAATCAAATGCCGTATCACCCACACAGTCGATCTTCGCGCCTTCGGCAAGCGTGAGACTGCGGTTTCCCAGAAAGCCCGCGCGCACCCTGGGCGTCACCGTAGGTGTCAACGCCTGGGCAAGTGGCGAGCTACCCTGGGACACGCCGCCCGACGTCACCGTCACACCAGACGGCGACCGGGTCGACGCGCCCGACGTCCCGTCCGGCATATTCGCCTCGCCACCGGCGGGACCCGCACTTCCGGTCGCGAGCAGCGGTGCGTCGTAGTAGCTGCGAACCGGTGTGGTATGGCGTGGCGCGGAAGCAGATGCCGCCGCCACAGGCGCTGAAGCCGGTGTGCTCGCCACCGTTGCACCACTCGCCACGGCAGCCGACGCAGGACCGCTACCCTCACCGAACACGCGCCCCTGGGAAGGCTGATCCTGAACCGCGTCCCGTCGGGCCTTCTCAGCCGCATCGTGCCGCACAAGGAATCCGTGGATGGTCCAGACCGCGCCGCCGATCACGAGCGCCACGATGATGAGCGGCACCAGCCACCACGTACGCAGGCGGCCGCCCTGCTGCCCGAGGTCCGGCATACCCCGGTCATCCGGCGGACTGGCAAGGTCACCGCTTATGGTATCGGTGACCTTTGCCTCATGAGCGTCGGGCGCAATCACGTTGCGTGGCGTTTCATCATTCATGGCCGTCGCTCCGCAGGACGCGCTTCACACCGCCGACCGTCGTACCATCCGCCGGTGGCACGCCATCGACATCAAAGGCGTCGTTCCACAGCCCCACCACCTCGTTACCCAGGCGCAGTACGAAACGCCGGGCTACTTCGTGCACGACGATCACGTCGTCATCCATGTGCCGGTCAACGACGCTCTCACTGTCGTCATCGGCGACCCGGAAAATCGCCGGGATCCGCCGGTTATTCGGAATGCGGATGTAGGTGAAGCGCCCGTCGTCCCATGCCGCCGTTGGCGCAATGTCCTCCGAGTGCGGCATCACCTGCATCGAATACGCGGTGTTGCGCACTGCCGGCGAGCGGTCGAGACGTTCACGTACCAGTGCGGCGTCGTCGGCCGCCTTTACCTTCGCGGCCTGCGCCTCGGGATAGACAAAGGTGATGCGATACATCTCCTCGTCGTTTCCGAAATGCGCGCTGAGCGGAAGCACCACCAGATCGAAGCTGTAGCTGTGCTGGTCCGTGCGGATTTCGAGATTGGTGTCGTGCGCGGCCAACTGCGGCTTGAGATAGACATCGTGATCGCCACGGTTTGCGACCACCTGCCATCCGTCACGGTCGCCCGGCGCCACAACGAGAATGTGCTCAGATGAATCGAGCGCAATATGCGTGGCAAATCCGCGCTGCGCGATGACCCGCACTACTTCGTCCTGCCGGTACACGACCTGCCGCACGCGCGAGTCGCCCGACCAACCCGGCACGTCGTAAGCGTGAGCGACGACACAAACCGTTCCGAGTCCTGCGGACAGTACGATGGTTCCTGCCTGCTTCAGCAGTTTCATGGCGTACCTCCAGACACAGGTGCCGAAGCAGGAGCCGACGCCGCCGGCGTGTATTCGGGATCGCGGCTATACGCGGTCACCCTGAAGCCGAACGGGTTCTCAATCGCCGTACGCTCACGCGTAAAGATGGCCGGCCGGTAGGTAAAGGCCAGCGTGATGACGAAGCGCTGCGGCGGCTCCACGTTATCGATGCCGTTTTTCCACGTCGTGCGCTCGATATGCACGACCGCGCGCCCCGGCTCGTCTGGCACAAGGGTCGTCGACAGGATGCGGATGCGACGCTGGGTATTCGCGCCGAGCTGCCGGTCGAGCGCGTCCGGCCCGCTGAAAATCGACCGATAGTCGCGCGCCACCCGGTCATCGCTCATGTCGAGCACGCGGTCGTAATCCATCTGGAGCAGGCCCCAGTCATAGCGCTCGCGCGAGCGCACATACACCTCCACCCAGTGCTTGTCCGCAACGTCACGCATGGGGATGTGCTTCGCATCGAGCACATCGATCACCTGCGCCTCGCCCGTGAGGCGATCAACCTCGATGGGCAGCGGTACGACCCGGTAGAACGGCACCATCACCGCCAGTGCGACGGCACAGAGGATCGCCATCACGACTGCAGCCGCAGCGACATGCCATGCACGACGCTCCGACCTCTCCTGGAGGTGCGTAACCGACACCTCGAAGTCCAGCGCCCGGCGGTAGTCCCGTGATTTGCCCACTTCACGCTCACTGCTCATGGCTGCCTCCGCGGGACGGAGGAACCGGCGCGACATGATTCACCGGGACGCGATGCAGCCCATCTGGCAACACCGGTTTCGGCGGGTTACCCGAGCATCCATTAGTCAGTATTACTAATTGAAATGCGAGGATCACCACAATGGATCGGAACATTCTCGGTCTCCTGACTGGGCGGGATCAGTTCCCGAAGCTCGCGGGCACCATCCGGTCCTGCAGCCGGGCGGTATTGCCCGCGCGCTTGAGCACGAGCTCCTGCTGCTGCTCGGCAATCAGGCGGTCTTCGGAGTCGGCCAGCATCCGGAAGAGCTGCAGCTTCGTCATCTCGTTGCCGACCGCGGTGCTCTCGATCTGGATGCGCGCCTGCAGCTCTCCGATGCCCTTCTGGTCCTGCGTCACGTCGATCTGCTGCATCAGCCCCTGGATCTGGTCGAGCTCCTGAAGTTCGGTCTGGTAGGCCTGGGTACCGAACGCCTTGTCCTGAAACGGCTTGTTCAGCGCGCGCTGGCAGACCTGCTGGTCGAGCCCGCTCTGGTCCTCGCAGTTGTAGATCTGGCTCGCCGAGCGCAGCGTCTGGGCATTGCCGGTCAGGCCGGAATAGCCACCGTTCTGGATCGCCGTATAGACCGACTGCCAGTTGGACGGCAACGAATTGGGGAGTACCGGGTTGTTCATCAGCTCGCCAAAGCCGCGGGTGCCGCTAAGGGACTGGTACAGCTGCATCTCCTGCTGCACTTCGTCCTTCAGTTGCCCCACCGTTGCGATCGCCTGCACAACGTTCTGTGCGTCGTACACAGGGATACCCTGTGCACGCGCCCAAGACGACGTCAGCAGCACAGCCGTTGCTGCTGCGACAGAGCCGATACGGGAATGAATAAGCGACCTGATCATGACGATGAACCTCCTGTGCTGTCCTGGTCGCCCAGATGTTCGCGAGCCGCGCGCTGGTAGGCCGGAATCTGTTCGGTGCTGCCGGCCGCCTTCGCGCCGCCGGACTCTCCGCTTCGACTGCTGATCCGGCCACCGGGCCCACGCGGGCCATGCCCCAGTCGCACGACGGCACCTAGCCCCCTCACCGCACCACGCGATGCGAATCCGGCAACGAATGCACCGAATCCCGAGACCGTCGCGCCACCCGCGAGCCCGGAAGCAACCGCAGGTAACTGCCATCCGATGGCAGCGAGAAACAGTGACGTGATGAACAGGCCGAACGCCGCACCCCACGGGGCAATCGCAGTGAGCACGGCCTGCCCCGCCGCCGAAAGCGCCGACGCGTTGGCATCGGGCGATGAGGTCGTGACATTGAACGGTGCCAGGTCCGCCGAAAACGCTGTCAACGCCATTCCGAGGAAGGCGGCGATGAGAACCTGCAAGAGCGCGTAGTTCGTCACCTTCCCCGTCCACGCCTCAAAGAAGCGCGCGGTCGGACCGAATGCTCCGCACGCGATAAAAAGCGGACCGAGTCCCAACACCAGGTCGAGCAGCATTCTGGCCATCGTTACCTCGAAGGCCAGCACCATGAGAAAAATTGCGCCACCCAGCCCGACGATGAATCCACCGGCCATATCGCCCATGCCTGCGACAAACCCGCTGACACTCATCCCCTCGTGTGTCGCCCTGTCGAAATACGCATCCATCACGATGTCGATCTGCCGGTCGTAGCAGTCGAGGGTCTGGTAAATGGACGTCGCGCTCGAGCCTGTCACGCTGCTGCCGCTCACCGAACCGCACCCGGCGTTGCCCGCTCCCGCATTGGCAGCCGCGGTCTGGATCGTCTGGGCCAGCCCCGACGTCGCCCCTTCGACTGCCGTGACGACCTGGGACTGGTAAACGCCTGCGCTGAGCGCAAAGGCCAGCACGATGGCGACCCTCAGGCCACGCCACGCGAATGCCGGCACCGACTCATGTGCCTCGCCCCGTACCACGGCGAATCCGTACGCAACAATCCAGATCGTCAGGCCCGTCGTGACCACGGGCACCAGCGCGCTGGAAAGGGCCGATGAGACACTCGTGACATACGTCGACATGCCATTCTCGATCGTGCCCCCGACGGAGGTAAACAGGCCGCTCATCGCGCACCTCTTCTCGATACACGCGGGACCAGCGCGTTCATCGCAGCGGCTGTCGCGCGGCGCCTCGCCAGCCGCTCGTGGAACACCGGAAGCCACACCGCGGGGTCGTCCCCGACCTCGGCTCGAATGGCGTCGAGCAGCTCAACGTTGTCGGTTGTCCCCGAGAGTACGTCGAGCACATCGCCCAGGCCGCCCAGGTCAAGCCGGCCGACGGCCGAGCGATGGCCCTGCTTCACGAGGAAAAGACGGCTGTTCTCGCCCAGGGTCCGAACGATATTGAACTCGGCCTCGGTCAGCTTGAAGCCGCGCACATAGTCGTCGTAGTCGGCGCGCGGGTTCGGCAGGAAGAAGAACGTCGCCGTCTGCTCGACCAGCGCACGCGCGATGTCGCTGCGCAGAACATCTGCCGGGGACTGCGTGTCGAATATGCCCAGGCCGCCCTGCTTGCGGATGGTCTTCTGCTTGTTGTTCGCGAAGTCCGTGAAGACCGGATCGGCCAGACGCTTCCAGAATTCGGTAAGGACGTATATGAAGCGCCGACCATCAATCAGGTTCTCCGTCCGGTGCAACAGATACATCGTGACCGGCGTGGAGATCTCCGCGTCATCGAGCAGTTCGGTGTCGTCGAAGCCGAACAGCGTCGCGTGTGCGAGATCCATTCGGTCAGTCGGGTTGTCGAACACCCAGCCCAGGCGACCGCCCACGCACCATTTCGTGAGCCGCGCATGCAGGCTGTTTTCGCCCACGTTGGGCAAAAGCTGCCGCACCATCGAGAGTCGCCGCAGCGCCTTGTCCATGCGTGCGACCTCACGCACTGCGCGCGAGATGTCGAGCTCGTCCTTTGCAGACAGCGCCGAACCGACGTCGACAAGCTTGCGAACCAGCCGCTCCCAGAAATCGATCGCCGTTTCGTCCGGCTCCGTCTGGAACGGATTCAGTCCCGTCGGCACGCCGCGACGGAACACCGTGTACGTGCCGCCCATCGCCCGGATCGCGATTTCCGTACCGCGGTCCTTGTCATAAACGACACCCGTGATGCCGAACTTCGTTGCCATCGCGAGCAGGAACAGTTCGAGCACCGTCTTGCCGGCACCCGCCTGGCCGATAATCTGCGTGTTGGCCAGCGCCTTCTCGTCGCCGGAATCCTGCTTCTCAGGCGTCACGTGGAAGTTCAGATACAGAGGCTGACCGCTCGGTGTTTTGGCTATCGTGATGGCTTCGCCCCACGGATTGCCGTCGCGCTTGCCGGTAGAGAAGTTATGCAGGCTCGCGAGCCCGCAGAAGTTGCGCGAAGTTAGCTTCGCCTCGCGCGGCCGGTAGCGCCAGTTACCGGGGAGCTGGGCGAACCATGCCGCGTCCGCGACGAGGTCGACCAGCGCGGTCTGGAACCCGGCGTCGGCCAGTTGCGTGCGCGCCTTCGCGACATGACGTGCCACCTCATCCGGCCCGTCGCCGAGAACCGCGAGCGAGTAGTGGTATTCACCCAGCACGAAATCGCCGTTGACCAGATCGTCCAGAGCCTGATCCATCGCCTGCACCTGCGACACGGCCACGTCCTCGCCCGCGATCAGATGGTTGCGCTGGCGCTCGAGTGCTTCCTTCGCCGACGGCCGGTCAAGAATCGTGAAGCTCTGGGTCTCGATGTACTCAAAGTTGCCATAGAGCAGCCCGTCGAGGATTCCCGGCTCGGTCTCCTCAGGATAGTCCTTGATGTCCAGCAGCGCGGCATAGCGCGTTGCGCCCGGCATGCGGATCTCGACCTTCTCGGTCCGGAAGAACAGCCGCGACGTCGGCAGCGCTTCGGCAATACGGCCCGCCGGGACCGGCACCGGCTCCCATGCAGCATTGACCAGGTAGCCCAGAAACTCGAGCGCTGCCGAGAACCGCACAGGACGCTGCGTATAGCGGATCGCCCTCGTATAGGTCCCAAGCGGCTCGGGATCCCACGGCTTCAGGGTCGACTCGACCTGCGCCGCGAGTTCCGCCATCACCTTCATTGCCTCGCGCTGCTCACGACGGATATCGTCCGGCGTGCGGCGCGCTGCCTGGCTGAACAGACGTCCGAGGCGCGTGCGGTGCGGCCGGTACACGAGCGTCAGGTACAGTTCATTGGCCATCATGCGATAGCCGGCGAAACTCGCGTAATAGCGGGTGGCAAGCTCCTGGCAGAACGGCTCGGCGTACGGTGTCGAGAAATGATCCGTGACGCGCCGACGGATCCGGTGAGACCACAGGCCCACGTGCCCACCGGGCAGGCTGCGCACCAGCTGGTTGAACCCTTCATGACGCACGAGGATGTCTCCCGGGTCCGCAGCCTCGAATGCGATGCCGGCGATCTTCCAGACCCGGAGGTAGTCGCCTTCGCGCGTGCGGATCACGTAATCGTTCACGTGCGACGAAAACGGCATGAAGTCTGCGAGCACGACTTCGCGTTCGGCCACGTCGATGAACTGCGGCTGCGCGCCCATGTCAGCCCCTCCTCTTGACGCGGAGCGGCACATACGCGTGCGCGCCCCAGAAGCGGCGATTGCGCTGACGGACCCACATGCGTACGCACAATGCGCACTGGCCAAGGCGCTGGTCGTCATGGCGCGTCATCGTGCGCATCGTGACGAACACCGGTATGAGCAGCATCACGATGCCGACGCCCACCGGCGGGCTCGCGAGCAACGCCCAGATAGCCGGAATCAGGATGCCGCCTCCTACCATCAGGAACGGCACAAGAGGCACGCCCCACAGCATGGCGGGACGCGTACAGCCCTTGAAGACGGGATCTTTCAGAGAATTCATGCGCGGAGCCATGTTCATCTCCGCCTCAGCTCGTCGGGATCAGCATCGCCGCGATCACCGTGGCGCAACCGACGAACAGCCCACCGATAAACACGTTGGCAATGTCCCCGAAGCGCGCGTGCTGGAACATCATCTTGAAACCTGCCCAGATGATCGAAATCGAGCACACCACCGCGCCGACGCTGAGCAGCGTGGTCTGGATCGTTGTGAGCAGCGTGTTGACCTGCGAGAGCTGTGCGTAGGCCGGCGTGACGGCCAGCGCGAGAACCGGGACGATCACGAGGCCACGTGCGGCGCGTCCCATCACTCCTGGTACCCGGAACCTCTCCAGGAATCGTTCCGAAATAATTCGTAGTCCCAATTTCATGGATTACTCCTGTCGCACACGTTGACTCTGGTTCTGCTCAGAACACGACCGCGCTTTGCTGCGTCGTGTCGCCGGATGGATCGGACAGTCGCTCCGTCCCGTCATCCGTGGGTCGCCGAGACCGGGATGGGACTGGCGAGCTGGGTGATCGCGCGCCCGCGGGTGCGGAGGGAATCACGGAAATGGGCGGAACGTCGGCTGCAATGGCTGGAACCACAGGGTCAGCGCGCGTAGCCTGGGCGACGACGCGCTGGACATAGCCCGTGCGGAATCCAGTATGGAAATCGCCGCTCGCGTAGCACGACAGTCCCGCGCGCAGTGCGGTCTGGGTCACTGCGGGCGCCGGGCCATGCCTGCGCGCATGTTCTTCATTTGCGCGCTCGAAACACCCCTGCAGGATGGCCGCGCCGGCGGCCAGATTCCGGCACGGATCGAAGACCGTCGCCGGCGTCAGGCCGAACCGGTCCCAGTTTGAGCGGTTCACCTGGGCGAGGCCCACGCTGTAATTCCATCCGGCAGCTTCGAGGGCACGCGCGGTCGCAACAGCCTCAGCGGAGCTCGCCGGCTGCCGCTGCAGGTGAGCGTGCACGACCCCGATCGCGTATGGATTGAATCCCGACTCGACCCGCACGATGGCGGCCATGGTGGCAGGCGCCACAGCGGGTGCGCACTGCTGCGCGAGCGCCAGGAATGCAGCGAGCGTGATCATTCGCCACCTCCCTGTCCGCCCGTGCTGTCGTACTCGCGCTCCAGAAAAAGACGGGCAGACTGCGTCGGCTGGTACGGAACTGCTGTCCCTCCAGCCCCATAGAACTCCGTGATTGTGTGGTCCGTACCTCTCGCGTCCCACCACACCCGCGTATACAGCGCACCATCGATCTCGACGTTGATCGCGCCGCGCGCATTGCACAGCAGCTCGCCCTGTTCGGGACCGCCCCAGTACAGCAGGTCCTCGCGGCAGTAAGCGGCGCTTGCGAAAACGTTCGCGGCCGACGTACCCTGCGAGCCACCCGCGCCGAAGTCGCAGGTCGGAAACGGATCGCCGTGGCGCAAGGCGGCCCATAGCTTCTCGATCGGGGGGACACACTCTGCGTACTGCTCGGGGCCACCAGGATTGGACAGGCACAGAATCACCTGGCAGCCCCAGTCGTCAGCCCGGGCGGTGCCTGGCAAAAGAATCGATGTGCCGAGAAACGCGGCAACCACCGTCACCCAGCAGCGCAATGCACGTAGCAGCGCCGAACGAGCAGCGGCCATCCTCGCGGAACCGGTCGTGAACAGGGCGGCGTCACACATTGCAGGCCCCCGCATGGCCAGAGGCCGCGGCTGACGCGGTCGGGACGGCGTCGAGCCGTTGCGTGATCACCTTCAGGCAGGCCGTCACGGCCCGCGACGCGTCGCTCACCGTAGCATCACGTGCTGCGACGCCGCGCGACGATTTCGACGATGATCCGACATCCTCCACGCAGTCGACGTAAGGCACACGTGGCAGCAACGCATATCCTTGCGGCAATGCTTCGTCCTCGATCAGCCACTCACGAAGGGTGGTCTCGATGACCCTCACCCATGCATCGTTCGCTGAGCCCGGGGTTGCCATGACGGGCAGCAGCCCGGTGAAACGCAGCGCCGGATTCAGACGTGCGCGGACATTGCGGATTCCGTAGGTGCCGTTTATGACTTCGAGCGCGCAGTCGATGTACGACGGCGATACAGCCATGGGACTCACGGCGGCATCGACCAACGCCTCTGCACAGACAGTGCGCACATCGGGTAGCACGGGCGCATCGATCAGGCAGACATCGAACCACGGCCCCGCTACGCTCAGCAGATGCCGGAGATTCGCGTAGTACGGGGTGGGGGACGAGTCGCCGCCCGCGCGCAGGCCATCGACACCGCACGCGTCGAGCACGCGAATGGCACCGCGGGGCGTGGACGCGAGATAGTCAACGTCGGGCAAGCGACTGGCGGTGACGGCCGTGCCGCCGGAACCGCAGGCGAGCACCCGTGCGCACCACGGCGGTTCGGCAAGGTCGAGTACCAGCACCCTGCGGCGAGCGACGGACTGCAGATAGCTGGCGAGCAGACACGTGAGCGTGGTGCTGCCTGAACGGTGCCTCGCCGAAACGATCAATAGCGATTTCATGGTTCATCGTCCTCAGTTGCACCCGCGGCCGATGAACCTGCGAAGAAAAAGGAACCCGCGGCGCCGGAAAGGCTGACCACGGGCTCAACGGGGGATCATTGCATTGGCGCCAGAAAGCAGAAAAGCCTGCAAATGCAGGCTTTTTTGCGAATGCGTCAGGGCACACCACGTCGTCGCACAGACGTCGAACTGCGGGGCCGCTAACGCGTACTCGGTCGTGCTGAGCACGTTGACCGGATCAGATTGTTGGCTTCAATCTAGGCGAGTCCGCTGCGCGATGCAAGGGCTTCAGGACGTGCGGCCAACCCGAGCTTTACCCAGGTGTTCCCACGTGTTCCCAGCAGTTCCCAAAAAAATTTTTGCTGCGGTTACGGCCACCTTCGTCCAGCACGCGTGTTGGGTCGCCCATGCATGCGATGCCAGCCGCAGGTCAAGATGACTGGTCGGTCTACGTGCTCGCAAGCAACAGCTCGCTTCAACTCGCGGTTCACCCGGTGACATTGTTCGCATCACGCGCCCCACCGTCGGGCCAGGACGACAGGTTCCGCACAAGTCCCACTCAACGGCGAGAAGGCGCGACGTGCCGCTGCCATCGCATGGACCGATGGCGATGGGCGATTGCCGCCCTTCCAGCGTGTGTGCAGTTGCTCCCGGCGACAGGATCACCTCTCCCGCTTCGGATCCCGGATGCCTGTCCGCCGCCACCCTTTGTCCACCCGCATTGTCCTTTATCCGGCGGACACCGTTGCGACGGCGCGTTTGCGCAACGGCGGTGATCCTCTCCAAACCAGGGGACACTTGACTAATCTCGGCGTGGCATATACATTTTGCATATACAAAGGAGATAACTGTGCCAATACCAGTGCCATCCAACCGGCCCAAGGAGGCCAAGCTGTTTCGCAACAACCGGAGCCAGGCGGTGCGCATCCCCGTCGAATTCGAGCTACCGGGCGATCGTGTCCTCATCCATCGCGAGGGCGACAGGCTCATCCTCGAACCCGTGAAAACGCCTGCGAACATCATCGAATTGCTGGCCGCCTGGAGACAGGAGCCGCCCCCCGGGCCTGATGACCAGTTCCCGGATATTGAAGATCCGCCTGTGCGGCCGGAGAACATATTTTGAGCGGCTATCTGCTGGACACGAACATCATCAGCGACATGATCCGGAATCCGTCCGGACAGGTAGCCGCCCGGGTCGAACAGATTGATCCGAAGTCGATCTGCACGAGCATTGTCGTTGCAGCGGAACTGCGCTACGGTTGCGCCAAAAAGGGCTCCGCCAGGTTACTCGCCAAAGTGGAAAGCCTCCTCGCAACCATTCCCGTGCTGCCACTGGAAGTCCCTGCCGACGCGGAATACGGCGGCATCCGCGCAGAGCTGGAGGTTGCCGGCCAGCCGATAGGCGCAAACGACCTTTTGATCGCCGCTCATGCCTACGCATTGCAGCTGATACTGGTGACGGACAACACGAAAGAATTCAGCCGCATACGCGGTCTGGCGATCGAAAACTGGCTTGACCGTTAGCCCTCACTTCGCCGGGTACCGGTCACATGACAAGTGGGCGGAACCGCACCCGACAGCCTCGCCGAACTTCCCCACCTGAGTCGTTCTTCCGATCAGTGCTCCCGATCACCATATCCGCGAACACATGCGGACCGATATGCCCCGGGGCACGGCCGGTACGTTGATAACGGGTACAGCCAGCATGTACCGAGTTATCGTCGGAAGTGGTGTATGCGGCGTAGGGAGGAGGCAGGAGAAGGCGGT
>NZ_JBANLK010000071.1:0-23873 GCF_054968425.1 Paraburkholderia sp. AV2 | reverse complement strand
CCGCGATTATGTTCAGCGGGGGGGGGGGGGTGGTGGGGGCGCAAAGCCAGCAGCAGCCCGCACCCAGCTGGGGGGCCCGCCTCACTGGCCGCGCGGGGGCGCCGCCGCCCACGGGCCGGGCCGAGATTCGGGTTGAGACCGGGGCAAAGACCCGGGTTGAGATCCCGATTGAGACCGTTAGCACCTTCCGCGCCATGCGGGACTCCCTGGTTCAAGGCTGACAGGTGTGTGATGGTAACGGTTTGCGGCGCCGAATGTGAGGGCGATGGCTGCCGCCGGCGTCAACTTCCCGCGACGCGCGGCGGCCGTCAAAGCGACGCTCAGGCCTCGTTGGCCTCTTGCGCGGCCTCTGCTGCTTCTGCGTCGCCGTACTCGGCGATCGGCACGCACGAGCAGAACAGGTTGCGGTCGCCATAGACGTTGTCCGCGCGGCCGACCGGCGGCCAGTACTTGCGCGCCACCAGCGAGCGCACCGGGTAGGCCGCCTGTTCGCGCGAGTAGGCGTGCTGCCAGTCGTCGGCGACCACCACGGCCGCGGTGTGCGGCGCGTGGCGCAGCGGGTTGTCTTCCTTGTCCGCGCGGCCGTCTTCCACGGCGCGGATTTCCTCGCGGATCGCGATCATGGCCTCGACGAAGCGGTCGAGTTCTTCCTTCGATTCCGATTCGGTCGGCTCGACCATCAGCGTCCCCGGCACCGGGAAGCTCATGGTCGGCGCGTGGAAGCCGTAGTCCATCAGGCGCTTGGCGACGTCGTCGACGGTGATGCCGCTCGCGTCCTTGATGGGGCGCAGGTCGAGAATGCACTCGTGCGCGACGAGCCCGCCCGGGCCGCTGTAGAGCACCGGAAAATGCGGCGCGAGCTGGTTCGCGACGTAGTTCGCGTTGAGGATCGCGGTTTCCGTGGCGGCCGTGAGGTTGGCCGCGCCCATCATGGCGATGTACATCCACGAGATCGGCAGGATCGAGGCCGAGCCGTAAGGCGCCGCGCTCACCGCGCCGATGCCGTTTTCATCGCGGCGGTAGCCCGTCGAAAGCTGGTTCGGCAGGAACTGCGCGAGGTGCGCGCCCACGGCGACCGGACCGACGCCCGGGCCGCCGCCGCCGTGCGGAATGCAGAAGGTCTTGTGCAGGTTCAGGTGCGAGACGTCGCCGCCGAACTGGCCCGGGGCCGCGAGGCCGACCATCGCGTTCATGTTCGCGCCGTCCACGTACACCTGGCCGCCGTGCGCGTGCACGATCTCGCAGACTTCGCGCACGTTCTCTTCGAACACGCCGTGCGTCGAGGGGTAGGTGATCATGATCGCCGCGAGCTTCGCGGCGTGCTGCCCAGCCTTGGCCTTCAGGTCGGCGAGATCGACGTTGCCCTTCGCGTCGCAGGCCACGACCACCACCTGCAGGCCGGCCATTTGCGCCGAAGCCGGGTTGGTGCCGTGCGCCGATGCGGGGATCAGGCAGACGTTGCGATGCGCTTCGCCGCGCGAGGCGTGGTACGCCTGGATGATGAGCAGACCCGCGTACTCGCCCTGCGAGCCGGCGTTCGGCTGCAGCGAGACGGCGGCGTAGCCCGTGGCGGCCACGAGCATCTGCTCGAGCTGATCGACCATCTCGCGATAGCCGACCGTCTGCTCGGCCGGCGCGAACGGATGGATGCGGCCGAATTCGGGCCACGTGACCGGCAGCATTTCCGAGGTCGCGTTGAGCTTCATCGTGCACGAGCCGAGCGGGATCATCGAACGGTCGAGCGCGAGGTCCTTGTCGGAGAGGCTGCGCAGGTAGCGCAGCATTTCCGTTTCCGAATGGTGGCGGTTGAATACCGGGTGCGTGAGGTACGCGCTTTCGCGTGCGAGCGCGGTCGGGAACGAAGTCGTGCCGGCCTTTGCCAGGGAAGCGTCGAGGGTATCGACCGAGGGCGTTTCGCTCGCGAACGCGGCTTGCGCGAACACGGCGAGCAGATCGGCGAGGTCGGCGCGCGTGGTGGTTTCATCCACCGACACGCCGACGCGCGTTTCGCTCACTCGGCGCAGGTTCATGCCGCGCGCGAGCGCCGCGTCGTGCAGCGCCTGGGTGCGGGCGCCCGATTCGAACGTGAGCGTGTCGAAGAACGATTCGTTCACGAGCGTGTAGCCCAGTTGCTTCGCGCCGGCGGCGAGGATGGCCGCGACGCGGTTCACGCGCAGCGCGATCGTCTTCAGGCCCTGCGGGCCGTGATAGACCGCGTACATGCTCGCCATGATCGCGAGCAGCGCCTGCGCCGTGCAGACGTTCGAGGTCGCCTTCTCGCGGCGGATGTGCTGTTCGCGCGTTTGCAGCGCGAGGCGCAGCGCCGGGTTGCCCTGCGCGTCGACGGTCACGCCGACGAGACGCCCCGGCATCTGGCGCTTGAAGTCGTCCTTCACCGCAAGATACGCGGCGTGCGGGCCGCCAAAGCCCATCGGCACGCCGAAGCGCTGCGAGTTGCCCACGGCCACGTCCGCGCCCCATTCGCCCGGCGGCACGAGCACGGTGAGCGCGAGCAGGTCGGCGGCGGCGATCACGGCGCCGCCCGTTGCGTGGATCGCGGCAGCGAGTTCGCGGTAATCGTGCACGTCGCCGTTCACGCCGGGGTATTGCAGCAGCACGCCAAAGGCGTTGGCCTGCGCGGCGTCAGCGGCCGGACCGACCTTCACCTCGATGCCGATCGGCTTCGCGCGCGTCTTCACGACTTCGAGCGTTTGCGGCAGCACGTCGTCGGCCACGTAGAACACGTTCGACTTCGACTTGCCGGTGCGCTGCACGAGCGTCATCGCCTCGGCGGCGGCCGTGGCCTCGTCGAGCAGCGACGCGTTCGAGATCGCGAGGCCCGTCAGGTCGGTGATCATCTGCTGGAAGTTCAGCAGGGCTTCGAGGCGGCCCTGCGAGATTTCCGGCTGGTACGGCGTGTACGCGGTGTACCACGCCGGGTTTTCGAGCACGTTGCGCAGGATGACGGCCGGCGTGTGCGTGTCGTAGTAGCCCTGCCCGATATAGGAGCGGAACACCTCGTTCTTGTCGGCGAGCGCGCGCAGGCCCGCGAGCGCCTCGGCTTCCGTGCGCGGCGCGCTGAACGGGCCGAGCGGCAGCGTTTCCTGGCGGCGGATCGCGGCTGGAATCACCGCTTCGATCAGCGCGGTGCGCGAGGCGAAGCCGAGCGTGCCGAGCATCGCCTGCTGGTCAGCCGTGTCGGGCCCGATGTGGCGGCCGGCGAAGGCTTCGTGCGTCTCGAGCGCCGCGAGGGTGAGAGAAGTGTTCATCAGACGATCCGGGTGTTCGAGCTTCATGGGCGTTCCTGCGGGCGCGGCGGCCGGGCTGGTACCGCCGCGCGGGTGCGTTGTGCTAAAGGCGCTGGGGGTATCAGGCGCCGATCGCCTTTTCGTAGGCGGCGGCGTCGATCAGGCGGTCGAGCGAGGCGTCCGCAGCCGGCTTGATCTTGAAGAGCCACGATTCGTAGGGCGCGCCGTTCACCTGGTCGGGCGTGTCGACGAGCGTGCTGTTCGAATCGACGATCTCGCCGGCCACCGGCGCGTAGATGTCCGAGGCGGCCTTGACCGACTCGATCACGGCAACGGCGTCGCCCGCGCCGACCGTGCGGCCCGCTTCGGGCAGTTCGAGAAAGACGATGTCGCCGAGCGCTTCCTGCGCGTGGTCGGTGATGCCGACGGTCAGCGTGCCGTCGGTTTCGGTGCGAACCCATTCGTGCGATTCGGTGTATTTCAGATCGGCCGGGATGCTCATAGGATGCTCCAGTGTGTGGTTCGCGGTTGCTTGCAAATGCTTCGGAAGAGGGGAGCGTGCGCGCCGGTCAGGCGACCTGCCAGACGACCCGACGCACGGCGTTCAGGCGGCCAGCACCTTGCCGTTGCGCACGAACGGCAGTTTTACCACGCTTGCGGGAAGGGCTTTGTCGCGGATCTGCACCTGCACGACGTCGCCCGGCTGCACGCCCTGCGGCACGCGCGCGAAGGCGATGGATTCCTGCATGGTCGGCGAGAACGTGCCGCTCGTGATCTCGCCCTCGCCGTGCGGCGTGAGTACTTTCTGGTGGGCGCGCAGCACGCCGCCCGCCTTGCCGTTTTCCTTCTGCAGGATCAGGCCGACGAAGGCCATGCGCGAACCGTTTTTCTCCAGCACGGCGCGGCCGACGAAGTCGCGCGGCTCTTTCATGTCGACGGTCCAGGCGAGGCCCGCGTCGAGCGGCGAGACGTTGTCGTCCATGTCCTGGCCGTACAGGTTCATGCCGGCTTCGAGGCGCAGCGTGTCGCGCGCGCCGAGGCCGCAGGGCTTCACGCCCTGGTTTTGCAGCGCACTCCACAGTTCGCAGACGGCGGCGACGGGCACGATCACTTCGAAGCCGTCTTCGCCGGTGTAGCCGGTGCGCGCGATCGTCAGCTCGCCGAACGGCGTGCCTTCGATCTTCGCGGCGTTGAAGGGCTTGAGCGTTTCGGTGCAACTGCGCGAGGAGGGTGCCACGCACCAGACCCGCTCGCGTGCGTTCGGGCCTTGCACGGCGACGATCGCCAGATCGTTGCGCGGCGTGATGGCGAGGCCGTAGCCGCCTTCGGCGTTGAGCTTTTCGAACCAGGAGATGTCTTTTTCGGCCGTGCCCGCGTTGACGACGGCGCGGAACTCGTCGTCGGCGAAGTAGTAGACGATCAGGTCGTCGATCACGCCGCCTTCGGGGTTCAGCATGCACGAGTAGAGCGCCTTGCCCGGCGTGGCAAGCTTCGCAACGTTGTTGGCGAGCGCGCGGGAGAAGAACTCACGCGCCTTCGGGCCCGCGAAATCGACCACGCGCATGTGCGAGACGTCGAACATGCCGGCGTCGGTGCGCACGGCGTGGTGCTCGTCGATCTGCGAGCCGTAGTTGACGGGCATGTCCCAGCCGCCGAAGTCGACCATGCGGGCATTGAGCGCACGGTGGGTGGCGTTGAGCGGGGTACGTTTCAGTTCGGTCATGGGGCGGCCTCGGCACGGTCGAAAACGAAAAAGGCCATGCATGAGGCTCCGCAGGCCCTGTGCCTGTGGACGCTTCATGCATGGCCCCTCTGTCCTCGGTACCTGAGAGATTGCGCCGCGCGCTGAGTTGAGTGGGTCAGCGTCCGGGCGGCGCGCGCCCCTTCGGTGGGCAGTCTGAACGCGGCCTGTCTTGCCGCCGTTCTGCTGCCGCTCTCCAGAGTGCGGACCTTTTTGCCTTTCCGTATGCCGCGCGCACGGTGGCGCAAGGCTGGCGCAAAGGCGGTCCGGCGCGCACGGTCCTTTTGCCTGAGAGTTTGTGGGTTGCCCCTTCGGCGGCGCCGGCTGCGCTGGAAAGCTGTCAACCGGCGCGCTCTCCCGGCGCGCGCAGCGATTGTGCGCGAGGCGCACAGGGCGTGTCAATCCAGAAAAATTTTGACACGCCCCGCGTACTTCGGGGAATTACTCGCCGATCGCGTGCGCGGCCTGGTCGAGTTCCTGGTTCAGGACGCGCTGCTCGTCGGGCGAGATGCCGCCGCCGTGCTGCGAGGCCATGTTATGCGCTTCGCCGCGAATGTCGTCGAGGCGGTGATGCAGCGCGTTGCCTTGCGGCGGCGGGTAGTAGCCCTGATTCACGTGCGCGTCGATGCGGCGGCCCAGATTGTCGATGCGGCCATCCACCTGATGCAGGCGCTCGACGGCAATCTGGTGCGGCGTCGGGCCGGGCGGGGGCGGCGGCTGGTTGACGACGCAGGCGGCCAGCGTCGAGACGAGGGCGCTTGCAGCAAGCGCACGTGCAATACGGGACATGTAAGACTCCTTTGGTCGTTGTCGCTCTTTTTGGCGTTGTCCGAACGAGCAACGTTTCAGGCGTTTATTGAGATGACAGATTCGCGCGCCAGGACTTGTAACCGTTTGTATTCATCTTTCATCCGTGTCGGAACAATGAAAGGTATGCAGCGGGTCCGCCGGGATATTCGACGATGAGGCCAAGGCGTCTCAAACCCCGACAATGACGCGGGCAAGCCCGCGCCAGCGACGCTTGAGCGCCGCGGTCGGGCTTTCAGTTTCCTCGTGCAAACGGTAGCGTGCGCCCCTCGGCGGCGCTTTGGGTGGCCAGCTCGATTAGGGTCATGACGTCGATGGCGTCCTGCGGACTCACCGGGAAGGGCACGCCCTCGCGGATCGCTGCGGCCAGCGCACGATAGAGGCCGGTGTAGTCGCCGTTCAGCGTGGGCAGGCTGCGTTCGTTTTCGCTGCCGTCCGCGAGCAGCCCAAGCAGCCGCCCCGCCTCGTTGCCCGCGCCAAAGCCTGGCTGGCCCGGACGCAGCCCCGCTTTCAACTGATCCTCCTGAGTGTCGAGCCCGTTCTTCAAATAGCTGCCGCCCGTACCGGTGATCACGAAGCGCGGCGAGAAGGCCGCCAGCGCGCTCGCGTGCAGCACGGCTTCGTGCTGTGCGTAGCCGAGCACGAGATGGGCGTAGTCGGGCGCCGTGGCGTTGTCGCGGCGCGTGCGCACGAAGGCCGTCACCGTTTCGGGCGTGCCGAAGAGCGCGAGCGTCTGGTCGATCAGATGCGGCCCGAGATCGTAGAGCAGGCCGCCGCCGCGCGAGGCGTCTTCGCGCCAGCGCTGGCGCACGAGCGGCCGGAAGCGGTCGAAATGCGATTCGAAGTGCGCGACCCGGCCCAGCTCGCCGCTTTCGAGGAGCGTGCGTACGGTGAGGAAATCGCCGTCCCAGCGGCGATTGTGGAACGGCGCGAACACGAGTCCGCGCTCGGCCGCGAGCGCGGCGAGCGTACGCGCCTCGGCCGAAGTGAGCGTGACCGGCTTGTCGACGAGCACGTGCTTGCCGCGCTCCAGCGTGCGGCGGGCGAGGTCGAAGTGCGTGTCGTTGGGCGTGGCGATCACCACGCATTCCACGTCGGCGAGTGCGAGCAGGGCGTCGAGGTCGGGAACGATCGCGGCTTCGGGAAAGTCGGCGTGGGCGCGCTCCGGCTGGCCGGTGGCGATAGCGGCCAGCTCGACCGCGGGGCAATGCGCGATCACCGGTGCGTGGAAGGTCTGGCCGGCAAAGCCATAGCCCATCAGGCCGAGTTTCAGCGGGGAAGTCATGGGGCAATTCCTGCAAGAGGCGGCGCGGCGGTACGGAACTGCGGCCACGGCCGCGGTGGGCGGGAGGCCGTTATTGTGGCACGCGGCCGTGTTAACATCGCACCTCCCGCGCGGCGCCCGGCCGTCCCACCCGTTTTTCCCATCCAGCAACGATGTCCGCAGGCCTGAATCCCGCCCAAAGTGAAGCGGTGCGCTATCTCGACGGTCCCTGTCTCGTGCTCGCCGGCGCGGGCAGCGGCAAGACGCGCGTGATCACGCAGAAAATCGCGCACCTGATCGAAGCGAAAGGCTTCGAGCCGCGCCATATCGCGGCCGTCACCTTCACCAACAAGGCCGCCGCCGAAATGCGCGAGCGCGTGGGCAAGCTGCTGGAAGGCAAGACGCTCACCACGCCCGGCAAGGAAGGTCGCAAGGTGCCGACCAACCAGCTCACGGTCTGCACGTTTCACTCGCTGGGCGTGCAGATCCTGCGCCAGGAAGCCGAGCATCTGGGGCTCAAGCCCCAGTTCTCGATCATGGATTCGGACGACTGCTTCGCCATGATCCAGGAACAAGTGGGATCGACGGATAAAGGCTTCATCCGCAAGATCCAGTCGATCATCTCGCTCTGGAAGAACGGCCTCGTGATGCCCGAGGAAGCGCTTGCCACCGCTTCGAACGAGGACGAGCACCAGGCGGCCATCGTCTACCGCAACTACGTAGCGACGCTGCACGCCTACCAGGCCGTGGATTTCGACGATCTGATCCGCCTGCCCACCGAGCTGTTCGCGAAGAACGAGCCCGTGCGCGAACGCTGGCAGAACAAGCTGCGCTATCTGCTGATCGACGAGTACCAGGACACCAACACCTGCCAGTACGAGCTGCTCAAGCTGCTGGCGGGCCCGCGCGCCGCGTTCACGGCCGTGGGCGACGACGACCAGGCCATCTACGGCTGGCGCGGCGCCACGATTGAAAATCTGGCACAGCTCGGCAAGGACTATCCGAAGCTGCACGTCATCAAGCTGGAGCAGAACTACCGCTCGACGGTGCGCATTCTCACGGCGGCGAACAACGTCATCGCGAACAACCCGAAGCTCTTCGAGAAAAAGCTCTGGTCCGAGCACGGCATGGGCGACACGATCACGGTCACGCCCTGCAATGACGAAGAGCACGAGGCCGAGTCGGTGGTGTTCCGCCTTTCCGCGCACAAGTTCGAGCGGCGGGCGCAGTTCCGCGACTACGCGATTCTTTACCGCGGCAACTTCCAGGCGCGCATCTTCGAACAGGTGCTGCGCCGCGAGCGCATCCCCTACGTGCTCTCGGGCGGCCAGTCGTTCTTCGACAAGGCCGAGATCAAGGACCTCTGCGCGTACCTGCGCCTGATCGCCAACCACGACGACGATCCCGCCTTCATCCGCGCGATCACCACGCCGCGGCGCGGCGTGGGCAACACCACGCTCGAAGCGCTCGGCTCGTTCGCGGGGCAGGCCAAGGTGTCGCTGTTCGAGGCCGTGTACATGGGCGGCATCGAGGCGCGGCTTTCCGCGCGCCAGGTCGAGCCGATGCGCGTGTTCTGCGACTTCATGCAGCGCCTTGCCGAGCGCGCCGAGAAGGAGCCGGCGACGGTCGTGCTGGACGACCTCATGGAAGCGATCCACTACGAGGCCTACCTGTACGACGCTTTCGACGAACGCCAGGCGCAGTCGAAGTGGCAGAACGTACTGGAATTCCTGGAGTGGCTCAAACGCAAGGGCACGAAACCCGAGCAGGAAATCGGTGAGGATAGCGAGGCCACGGGCTACGACAATGCCGACGGCCTCGCCGACACCGGCAAGAACCTCATGGGCCTGATCCAGACCGTGGCGCTGATGTCGATGCTCGAAGGCAAGGACGAGGACCCCGATGCGGTGCGCCTCTCGACCGTGCACGCCTCGAAGGGGCTGGAGTATCCGCACGTGTTCCTGGTGGGCGTGGAGGAGGGCATCATGCCCCACCGCGGCGGCTCGGAAGACGACGTGATCGACGACGCGCGCATCGAGGAAGAGCGGCGCCTGATGTACGTGGCGATCACGCGCGCGCAGCGCAGCCTGCACCTGAACTGGTGCAAGAAGCGCAAGCGGGCGCGCGAGACGGTGGTGTGCGAAGCGTCGCGCTTCATCCCGGAGATGGGCCTGGACGACGCGCCACCGCCCACGGCGGAAGAAGCGCCGATGACGCCGAAAGACCGGCTGGCGAGCTTGAAGGCGCTGTTGCAGAAGGGCTGAACGCTGCTCGCGGTTGCGGTGCTTGACTACGACGGCAAGGACGCGGTGAAAACGAAAAGGGCTGCATCGTGAGATGCAGCCCTTTGTCTTGGGCTCTCGTGCGCGTGCAGTACGCGAGTGGGCGCTTACTTCGCAGCGCTCACCATGTAATCGACGGCGGCTTTCACGTCGGCGTCCGAGGCGTTCGAGCCGCCCTTCGGCGGCATCTGGCCCTTGCCGTGCAGCGCGTAGTTGTAGATGGTATCCATCGGATCCTTCAGGCGCGGCGCCCAGTCGCCCTTGTTGCCGAACTTCGGCGCACCCAGCACGCCCGCCGCGTGGCAGGCCTGGCAGACCTGCTGATAGAGCGCCTTGCCGGCCTGTGACGCGTCGGCGCTTTGTTCGGCGCTGCCTGCCGCGGGCGCGGAAGCGGGTTGTGGAATAGCCGCGATTGCTGCTGCGGCGGCTGAAGCCTGGCCAGCACTGGCCTCGGCGCCCGACGTAGCGGGGGCACCTGAAGCCGGCGCGGCCGCTGCCGCACCCGATGCACCCTGTGCGGTGCCGGGTGCGGGCATGGGCGGATTCGGGAAGTTCGCGCCGGCGTGATTCGCCATGTAGGCGACGGCGAGGCCGATTTCGTAATCGCTGTAATCGTCGGGGCTCGTGCCGCCGCGCGGCGGCATGGCGCCCTTGCCGGTGAGGGCCGTGTGCCACAGCGTGTCGTAGCCTTGCGCGATGCGCGGCGCCCAGTCGCCCGAGTTGCCGAACTTCGGCGCGCCCGCCGCGCCCGTGGCGTGGCAGGCCGAGCAGACCGCCTGAAAGACCTGCTCGCCGGTCTTGTAGACGCGCGGCGCGTTGGCGTCGCGTACCGAGACCTGCGCGACGGGCGCGATGCGTGCGGTGATTTGCTGGGCGGAAAGCTCATCGGTGCCGGCACCGGTGCGCGTCGTGCTGTCGACGTAGTAGGCGAGCATGATGCAGCAGACGATGGGGATGGCAAACCCGGCGACGATGGCGGCGATCAGCTGGCCGGGCGTTTTGATCGGGGCTCCGTGGGGTGCTTCGCTCATGCTTGTCTCGTCTCCCGTTGGTATTGTGGTGAGCGGTACAACCTGGCGATGGATCAAACACCGACGATTATAGACGCAAGGTTTTGCGGCTGGTGGGCGGCAGCGGGGGTCTTCAGCGGGCGTTTACCCGGAGCGGCGGGGCCGGATGGGTGGGGTTCTGGCGATGCGGCCCTGATTGCAGGACGCGTTGACCGGCCAACCCCCGTGCGGTGGACGGTTTAACCGAAACCGGGTATTCTCTCGGTCTCACTGCGGCGCCGCTTTCCTTCTGTTTTTTCGCGATTGGTGGCAGCGCCAGCGTCTCAATGCGCCCGTAGCTCAATGGATAGAGTACTGCCCTCCGAAGGCAGGGGTTGCTGGTTCGATCCCAGCCGGGCGCGCCATCCTCTTCAAGTGCCTTTCTGTGTCCGTAGGACTTATACGGGACTCAGAAAATGGCGACTTTCACAAAGCGCACCGACTCACGCGGTAACGTCCGTTATCAGGCGAAATGTCGAAGGCGCGACCGCCCGACCCTCAGCAAGACCTTTGTAAGCCTCTCCGACGCGAAGAAGTGGGCGCGTGAGATGGAGCGCGGTTGGGACAACGGTGAAGTTTTCGACGCGAAGCCGCAGGATGACTCGACGCTGGCCGATCTGCTGCGGCGATACCGGGAGGAAGTCTGCCCGACCCTACGCGCTGGCGACCTGACCGTTATGCGGATTAACTTGTGGCTCCGGGAATCGTGGACGAAGATTCCGGTGCGCGATCTAACGCCCGCCATCTTGGCGAAGTATCGGGATGACCGGCTTAAGCAGGTGAAGCCCGGAACGGTCCTGCGTGAGCTAAATATTCTCCGGGCCGCGCTGAACCGGGCGAAGCTCGAATGGGGCATCGACGTTCCAGAGTGTCGGATCACACGCCCGAAGGCTCCGGCACCGCGAGACAGGCGGCTGCAACCCGGCGAGTTCGAACGGCTACGGAAGGGCTGCGAGCAATCGCGGATTCAGCACTTGTGGCCCGCTATCGAACTGGCCGTGGAGACTGCCGCGCGGCAGGGCGAGTTGCTGGCGTTGCGATGGGACAACGTGGACCTTGATCGCAAGATTGCTCGCTTCCCGATGACGAAGAATGGCCGCCCGCGAACGATCCCACTATCGAACCGTGCAGTGGAGATTCTTTCCGGCCTGATTCGGAAGAAGGGCGAGCCACGCGTGCTGTGGGCGTTTGGTAAGGATCAACGATGCTCGCTCAAACACGCGTTCGTGCGGCTGTGCAAGCGCGTTGAGATCGAAGGTCTTCACTATCACGACCTGCGACGCGAGTCGATCAGCCGCATGATCGAGCGTGGCCTGAGCGTCGCGGAGATTCAGGTGTGCTCTGGTCACCGGACGCTCTCACAACTGGCCGTGTACTCCGCGCCCGATCCGGTCGCGATTGCGGCGAAGCTGGGCTGATAGTCCCTTAGAAGTCGCGCGGTGGGTCTCAGCGGCTCGCCGCGCTCTGCATGACGATTAACCGGCAATCCCGCAGATGTATTTCGCCGTTCGATACGTGACTGAGGTTGGGTCCAGCACCTCCATACTCTTCAACGACCATACAGGCTTGCTCTCGTCCCATTCACCAGTCGTTGCAGATAGCGGCGTTACATTCTTGTCGAAGTCCATCCCAGCTACCACGCCGTAGCTCATGTTGCGGCAATTGACCTCGATCTTCTCGATTGTGAATGCTGTATCCGAACCGGAAAACGGATCATGGACGGGTGGCGAGTAAACATCCTTCAAGAATGCTTCGCGACTTCCATCTCCGAGCACTTTGATGCTTGATGGTAGGACGTACTCCACATGCAACCCGGCTTCCGGTCCACTGCCTTCCTGTCCTGATGACGTCTGCAACCACACGCCCTTCGCTACTGCGACAGATGATATTCCGGCAAGTGCGATAGCAGTCGCGACTCGCCGTGACCTTCCCGTTATCTTGAATCGCATTAGACGGTCTTCCTTGTTGTTTTGAAGGAGCCTGATTATCTGGCAATTCCATCTATTGTTGAATCGCGTTCAGTAACGTTACTCCCTCATATCGGGAGTCGCGGGCTGTTGGGCTATGGGAAGAGTGAAGCGCGGGACGGGAGAGGGGCGCGGACGAAGAAAAGCCCGGTGTCCGCTTTTGGCAAACACCGGGCGATTTCCCCTCAACTCACTCCCACGCACCGAACACGCCAACCGTCGAGAAAGCGTGAACAGTGTCGATATTGTACGGATGCGTTATGTACGCCCTGCGTCAAGCGACACGATCCACGCGAACATCGACCACGCGCGGGCTTCCTGTCGCTCACGTTTGGCAGCGCGATTTGCCGCGCTCGTCCGGCCTTCGCCGCGAGCAGCGCGATGGGTCGATAGCTCATACAGACCGTCATCGCGCACGCCGGATCGTGGCCGCATGGCATGTTCGATGCGCTCGCGGCTGGTCGGCTGTACAGGGTTGCCAGCAACGCATGCAACGTCTGCCTGCCGCGCGGCTTGCGCCCGTCCGATCACATCGGCGCGCTCGATGGTCTGTTGGAGTTCCAGCGACGGATCGTAGTTGATGGTGCCTTCATCTTCGCGCCACTTGCGCTGGTCGATTCCCGTTGTGCCGCTGCCCGATGACTCGAAACCGTCGAAGAACCCGGCTGCGGGCTTCTCGTCTGCTTGTTCGGTGTCCTTGGACTTCGCTAGTCTGCTCTTCAAGGTTGCCATGGTTCGCCTCTTACTTCATTTTGCGGATGCGGGTCACTTGCTCTTTCGCTACTTGGCCAAGGTGCGCTGGCGGGTTCGGATCGGGCCAGCGTCGATCACGATTGCGGAGAAGGTAAAGCGCCACAAGGTCGGATTCCGTGAGCGAGTAAACGAAGTTCGCCCATTCCTGCTCGCCGCGCTGCTCAAGTTCTTCCGCGACCGTGCGTAGTTCGTCGTCCGTCTTGTGGGCAAGCGACAGCATCCACCGGCGTGTCGGTGCATCCGACGCGTTCCACCAATCTGTCAGGTTGTTGTCCTTCATCACCCTCCTAGCGGCAATGACCCACGGATTGGAGGCGTAGAACGCGAACCATCCGCACGGATCAAAGTCATTAGCCGGGTTACTTTCGCGTGATCGTTCGTCTTCGGGCAGGTCGCGCTCGTTGCCATAGCACGCGTAGAACATGGACAGATCGGTTGATCCGCGCTCGTCCTTCGACATAGACGAGTAGGCGACGCGGTTTGCGACGCGCCGCCCATGCTCCGCTAGATGGCTTTGATACTCTTCTGTGCCGATCATGGCTTAGTGAGGCTTCGATTCCGAAGGCTTCGCGATGAGGCGTTGGAAGTCCGCGAACGAGTGGCCGATGCGAGTGTTGCCCTTGTCGTCAATGATCGTGATGCCGAACAGCACGTTGAGTTCCTTCGCTGCCGCGATGCGTTCCGCGCGCTTCGCAGATTCGTCCGTGGCGATGGAGAAGAGAACGCGGGCTGCTCGCTGCGCGTCCCAGATGGGGTTGTCTTTCTTGTCTGCGACTGCCGCGACCAGAGTGCGCTTGTACGCGTCCGACGTTTCGATGAGGTTGATGTAAGCGAACGGGTTCATGGTCATGGCGTACTCGTGACCGAAAGCACCCGTCAACGCCGCGATGCTGGTGTGACCATCGGCGCGAAGTTTGACGTAACGCAGCAGCGCTTCCTTGTGAAAGTGCGCGATGAACTCGTTGCTGAATGTGTCGATGTCCGCGACCATGTCTATTGATCCAATGTACTAGGTGTTACGCGAGTTTGACGGGCGCTAGTGTCGTGGTCTAGCTGGCCTTGCAGGAGCCGTTCGCGGGTCGTTCGGGTAGGGTTGTGTGGGCCGGGTCGATGCAGGCGCGTAGGACACGGTTTTCGCTGGGCGCTGCGTGTTCTGCGGTCTTTCGGGCGGGCGGATCGACGCCGGAATATCGCCGCCCGTCCCGCTCGCGTCCCGGCGCTTCGTCACCTCATATCGGGCGTGTGCGCGACAGCCTTATTCGGGCAGGGTGCGCGATTCGGCGTGGGCTGGCGCGCCGTCCCTGTTCGGTCGCCGGGTATGGCCGCGTGCTGATTGGCGCTTGTGGTGAAGGCCGCACGGCCTGAGTGCCCTAGCTGCTGGCCGCAGGACAGAAGCGCACGGAGTGCTGATGCTTGCCGCAGGCCGGTTCCAGTTCGGTTCCCGATAGTTCCAGCCGCAGGCAAATTGGAACTGGTGTCGAAGTCTTATGCTGCAAGGGGTTTCGGTTCTCTAGTTCCAATAGTTCCAATAGTTCCAATAGATAAAGAAGAGTTAGGGTGCAAGTGTGTTGGCCGGGTAGTTAGGGAAACTGTGATTCGACTGGAACTCTGGAACTGAAAACCACGGAACCCAAGCCCCGCTTGCGTTTGCAGGCAGTTCCGGCCTGGAACTAGACTGCCCCGGAACTGGAACTACGGAACTGGAATGGCACCAGAATGAACATAGGCGTCGCCAATCCAGCGACGAACAAAGCAAAAAGGGCCACGAACCGAAGCCTGCGACCCTCGAACAACTCACACCCATTAACAGCAACGTGCGGACTCAAAACGGCTCATGCCTCGCATCGGCCTGATCCGCAGCGGCTTTCGACCCATCATCGTCGGTGAACTTCTTCTTCAGCTTGGCAATCGCCTCATCGCCAGTGAACAGGCTATTCGAGCCATCGTCAGCGATCAACTGATCGACGGCTTCGGCGCGGCCACCACGTTTCTTAACTGAAGTCGTATCCTTGCCGACGCAGAACAGCACGCCCGCTCTTTTCCCGGAGAACTTGCCGATGATGCCGCCGTTCAACTCCGCGAAAGCAAACAGCGCAGCCTTCGTTCGCTCCGAAGTCACCTTTTGCTTCCCGACAACACGGTCCATCGTCTGGATGAACGTGTCAGCGTACACGATGACCCCTTGCGGCACGTCATAAAACTGAGTCTTTTTCTCGGTGCCGGGAATGCTGCACGCCACGCCAGTTTCACGCCAAACCATCGGTGTCGCGGCGAACGCATTCGTGAAAAAGGTCTCAACAACCGGGTCGGAGATGCCGCCGTTGCCCTTCGCCTTCACTTTCTCGTTTGCGGCATTTACTTGCTGGACAACTTCCGACACGAACGCTTCATACTTTTTCTCGCCGTTGTCCGCGAACCAGCGTTGGCACTCTGCCATGATCTGCCACACTTCGTTTTCCAAAGAGTCCCAATGGTTCTGGGCCACTTTGAAATCAGGGTCGTAGGCGATCTTGCCCTGCTCATCCTCCTGCCGACCGCATACCCACAGGATGATGCGCCGCTCGCCGGTATCGTCGCGAAACACACCGTCCAACTTGTTCCCGTCCATCACGGTGATCCACTGGCGCGGTTGTTGCAGCTCACCCTCATACTTGAAGTTAAGGCTGTCCGACTGGCGCGTAATGAAGTCTTTGATCTTGTTAAGGTCGCCGCGCGTAAAGCCGGTCATTTCGCCAGCGTTTGCGATGATCGACTGTCCGGTGATCGCGCGCAGGAAGTGAAGCGGTTCGCCGGCCATGTTAAGCGGTGTCGTGTCGGCTTCCGGGTCGCACATGATGATCTTGCAAAGGGTCTGCGTGAAGCGCGACTTACCGCACCCTTGCGGCCCGAATATCGACAGCATCATCGGCGCGAGCGAACCCGGATACATCACACGCGCATACAGCGACAGCCAGAAGTACTGCGAGCATTTGCGGTGAAATTCAGAAGCAACCTCACCGAACAACTCAATCAGCTTCGTCTCCATGCGTCGCGTCTCGTCCCACTTCGGGATGCGATCCCTCACTTTGTCGATCAGGTCGTTGCGCTCGTCGGGCAGCGCATATTCCTTGATGACCTTTCGCGCAGATTCCAGCGTTACACCCTTCAGCCCGCCAGCGCTAAACGCTTCGACCCAGCGCGTTACCGGATAGAACTCGTCAATCACCTTGCCATTGTGATCCACAATGCGCCCACGGAAGTGATCGCGGTGCGGCTTTGCACGCTCGCCATCGAACAGCGCATTCAGCACGACCAGTTTGTTCTCGTCCGTCATCAGCGGCTGCGTGATGAATGAATCACCTTGCCGAACCTTCTTGACGTCCTTGAAGGCAATCTGCTGCGACTCGAACAGCTTCTTGGCCCGCTTCACAATATCCGGCTCCTTGCGAAGCTCTGCAACAGCAGCTTCGTTCGCCGCTTCGTTCGCAATCAGGCGTGCCCGACTTTGCTCCAATTCTTTATCGGCTTGTTCAAGTGCGCCTTCCATAGCTTCATCGAATCCGTCATACACCTTGCCGATGTTCGCTGACGTGCCTTGATCCGAAAGGGAATTTTCTTCGTGGCTGTTGCCACGGTCATTATTTTCAGCGATACTCATCGTTAAGGACTCCTGTCATTTGATCCGGCTGGTAACCGAATCGTTGTAAGTGATTGGACTCGAAATCTTCAAAGCCGCTCAGGCCCACGCCTCAGCGGCTTTCTTTTATGCAGCCTGCGGAAATCCGCCCTGTTTGCGCATACCGCTCCGGGCGGCCAGTTCGGGCTTCTCCTTGAGGACGTGCATCGTCGCCAAGCGCACGAACTCGCTGGGGGTGATTCCCTTCTCAGCCGCAGCGGCGATCACCTGCGCCCGCAATTCGGACGAGGTGACGAAGGTAAGTTTTGCTTCGCCTTTCATCGGAATCTCCTTGCCTCGAAGTAAGAAGTTGATCCGATTATCTCCGCGCCCAACGTGTTCACTTACGCCACTGTCGAGACACCGCGAGCGAACAAAGGCCCGCAGCACGAAGCCACGAGCCGCCATTGGGCTGTGCGGACGCTTCCCGAATTACGCAGCGACCATCTCAAACCGCACACTGGGCGCGGCCAAGCCGCACGAGTGAAGCGACTCCATCGCGGACGAAACGGCACCGATGATCCTTGAATAGAATTCAGCGCCACGGCACACAATCTGGACGCTTCCGTCTTCCGCCGCGTGATACATCGTGAATGCAAGCGGCTTGCCGTCCAGACTCTCGCACGGCTCATCAGTTTTCAAGTTGATGATCGGAAGGTTTGCTGCGTTCAGCGCCTGAATAATTGCGAACTCGGCTACGTTCATGGTCTTGCTCCGAATTGTGAATATCGAGCGCGCACGAACGCGAGCCGTGCAGCGCGGCGATTAAAGTCAATAGGTGAGTTGTTCGCCACGAGCCATTTGGACCGCGTTGCGCGATCCGGGCGAACTAGACTGGTTTCTGTAGGACAGACGGCGGGGTGTGCCGGTGCTCTCGGAGCAGCGCTAATACTAGATCAGCAATGCTCGCGTCGCAATCTGGCACCATTTAATAAAGTGCTGGAGTAGGTCACTCTTTTGCGCTAACAACACGGACGCCAGCCAGCGCCACTACGCCTCATCGTCATCAAGCAGCGCGTCCGGGTGATCGCCCGACAGCGCCTTTTCTGCTGCGGCTGGTCGTTGTAGCTCTCGAATGCTGTAATGCGCGCGGTCGCATTCCGCTCCGTTCATGCGCGGCTTATCGAACGCGCCAGATACCTTTCCTGAAGACACAAGTTTGCCGCCTACATAGACGCGGGATACATAAGCCATTTTCGCTGTACCTCACTGAACAGAAGCGTTAGCAGGCAGCGCCGCGCCCACGTGCGTGTAGAACGGCTCACCACGGCTCGTCAGGTCGTTCTCGATGCGGTACGGGACGTAATTGCCGTTGAGCGACGGGTTGAGCAAGGATTGGATCGCGACCGCCGTGTGCATACGAATGTCGGTGCGAAAGAGCGTGGTGAAGTCGCACCCGAACTCGTTCCAGTTCGGCATTCCGATGAACTCGTTGACGGCCAGCGGCGTGGAGCCGTCAGCAATCGCATTGCGGTCGCGCACGTAGAGCGTGCCGCTGTCGATGAAAACGTCCACAGGGTTGTTCGCCGGGGCGAGATACATCAGCATCTTCGGCAATTGCCCGACGTTCGTGGCCGTGATGAACGGGTTCGTGATGGTGACGGAGTTGCACGAAGCGGTGCATTGAAGCTGGAGTCCCGCCTGCGCTGCGGCGTACTGCGCTGCGGCAAGGAACGTCATCTGCGCGGCGGGAAGGGCGGCGGGAATTGCCGTCTTGTCCACCTGACGCGTCGCGGCCATGATCTGAATTCCGATATTCGGCGGGCCGCTGAGAAGGCGCGATGAGTACGCTTCGCCGGTGAAAATCTGCGTGCTGTTGTTGCTGGCGGGTTGCGATGAGGGTGCTGCTGAGCTATATCCCGCCATGATCGTGACCGGGACGAACGGCTTGCCGCTGCCGCTCGATTGCGTCAGGTGGTTTTGGTACTCGTTGATGCGCGAGAGGATTTGCAGACGAAGCTGCTCCGACAGGTTGTAAACCTGAATCGAAGCGTGCGCCTGAATGCCGAGTGCTACGGATTGCGTCTGTACGCGCAGGTCCAAGGTCTCGTCCAGCGTTACCACATTGCCGTTGCTCATCGTAAGCTGAACCTGTAATACGCGCTGGCCTAGCATTGATAGGACTCCAATACGTGTGATGCCGCGAGCGTACCCCGACACGAAGGCGTACACCTAACCGAACTCGTTACAGCGTTCGATGCGTGTCGGTTGGACACCGGGATGGCGGACGATACGAACTCGTAACAACGTTCTATCCACCAATCGATTCGGTATCCATATCACTATGAACAGTATTATCGACCGTATCAAGATCACCACGAACGCGTACAACAACACGCTTCTGCCGGAAGACTTCGCATCGCGCAACGTGGCGCGCGCACTGTTCACGCCGCACGAGCGGCACGTTCACGCTTCGCTCCGGGCCATCGGTTACGGCGCGTTCGAATCCTTCGCGGCAGTCTTCGGAAAGCACCTGATCGCCACGCCCGAAGCGCTCGACGCTGCGGCCCGCGTATACGAATCCACGAACGCGTTCCAGCGCGAAGTCGCGGAGATTGTCGTGGCGCTTGGCGAGAAGCGCGACGCGGAATTGAATGCGCGCGTGGCAGAACTGACCCATCACGCGGCAGACGCTGCCCGCGCCATCAGCATGAAAGTTTCCGACCGCATCCACGATCAAGGCCAGCATCGCCAGCCGACCGATTTCGTGATCCTTGGCGGCATCCTCGAAAAGCGCGAGAAGGAAATCAAGTATCAGTCTGACGAAACCCCGCACTACGACAAAGGAGAGTAAGACGTGAGTGACGAACTCATCCAGCGTATGCCCGCCATCATCGCTCGCGCTTCCGCAAACATGACGCACGCGCGGGATACCGGCGAGCTAGTGGTGACGGGCCGTGCCATCCGCGACGCGGCAAAGGCCATCGGCTTCGATCAGGCCATCTCGCCGCGAGCGTTGCGCGCCGCCATGATCGCGTCCGGCGCCACCTTCCACAATCGCGGCCCCGCCTGCGCCAAGTACATCTTCAAGGGCTGTCTTCGCCCGACCGAAGCGATGGACCGCGCGACAGCCAACGTCAAAACCATCAAGGATTCGAAATAATGGAAACGTCCATCCTCAACACGGTCACTCTCGAAGACGGGCGCGAAGCTGTTCTGGGCGCGTTCAACGCTCTGGACGGGTACGAAATCAAGTACAAGTTCATCGACGCGTATGACTCGAAAGATTATGCGTTCAAGCGCGCTCTACTCGTCCAGGTGCTCTCGCACGTCACGCTCGACGGGAAGCCGCTCAACAGCGAGACCGCGATAAACGCGCTGTGCAGCGATTGGCGCGTCGCGTTGAGCCTGTATGACGCCGCGCTCGCGCACAACGGCATCACGTTCGATTTGTTCCTGCGCGAGAAGAAGCCGGAATATGAGGCCATCGGCGCAGACCTTGGCGCGGGCTTCGTGTCGGAAGTCGTGCGGCTGTACGGCCCGATGCTCGAATTGGCCGCAGCGAACGCGAAGAAAGGGGAGTAAGAAAAATGGCCGAAGACCTTGACCGCTTCACTTTGATGTACCAAGTTGACCTAAAGGATTCGATCAGTCGCCTCCAAAAGCTGCAAGAGTCGATGGAGAAGACTTCGAAGGGTCACGAAAAATCCGTGGCGGGCGTGAAGGAGATGGTCTCGCATTTCCAAGGCGTCAGTAAGACGCTCGACACGGCCACAGGCGCGTTCGGCAAGTTCCTTGGCGCGGCTGGCCCGGTTGCTGGCGCGATGACCGCTATCGGCCTCGCGGTGAAGTTCGCCGCAGATCAGGTGCAGGAGTACAACGCCAATCTCAAGCTCGCCTATGGTACTGGCATCGATCTGACGAGCCTTGAAGGTGTCCGGCGCTCCCTTACCGCAAGCGGCAACGTAGATCGCGCGACGGTCGATCAGAGCCTGGGCAACATCGCGGGCATGGTTCGCTCCGCGCGCATCGACCCGACCGGCGCGGACGCGTACAAGCTGCGCATGATGGGCGGCAATCCGTTCGGCTCCGTTCAAGACAACATGAGTTCCATCGGCGCGAACTTCCAAGGTATGAGCCGCGAGCAGGCGGAAGCACTCGGCATGTCGTATGGCGGTCTCGATCCGCGCATGGTGGATGAACTGCGCCGCGCTGGCAGCGATGCCGGCAAAGTGCAGATGAGTGATGAGGACATAGCCAACATCGCACAGTACAACGAGAATCTGAAGACGCTGAACGAGACGTTCAACAAGGGCAAGAGCGCCATCAAAGAGTTCTCCGTTGACGCGTCCGCCGATCTCATCAACTTCTTCAAGGCTCTGCCCGAAGCGGTCGGCAGCGCACTGAGCCCGTCGAAGAACGGTGGCTGGCTCGCGTGGCTAAAGAAGATGGGCGACAGCGCCATGATGGCTGATGGCGCGGGCATGTTCGATGACAACAACTCTGTCGCTCAGGATACGAAGAAGGCGCTGGCGGATGCCGACCAGAAGCGCCAGAAGCTCGTCGCGAAGGCAAAGAGCGACGCGACCCAGCAGCATCAAATTTTCGACGCGGGCACGATGTACATGCGCGCGGCTTCGCTCTTTGCCGCCAGCGTGAATTCGTTCACGCACACGATTGGCGAGCAGGAGATGAATGCGCTTCTCGCGGGCGAAGCTGGCGCGGCATCGGGCGCGGGTGGTTCGCCTTCGAGCGTTAACGGCGCGAGCAACGGTGGCGGTTCCACGTTCGTTCCGGGCGGCTCCGGCACGTGGCAATCGAGCCAGTATGCGCAGCATATTAAGGCCGCAGCGGATAAGACCGGCCTTGACCCGCAACTGATCTATGCAGTGATGCAGACCGAATCGCACGGTGTGAACGGCCAATACAGCGAGACCGGCGCTGGCGGCTTGATGCAAGTCACGCGCGGCAACTGGAAGAAGCTCGGCAACGGCTCGAACGTCATGGACCCGGCAGCAAACATCATGGTCGGTGCGGGCATCTTGAAGGAGCAGATTGGCATCAACAAGGGCAATCTTGAAGCCGGTCTGCGCGGATACAACGGCAATTCCGATCCGAACTATGTGTCGAAGGTGCTGGCGGCCTTTGGTGGCAGCGCAATCGGTACGGGCCATTGGGTTGCGACGCCCGGTAAGTCGTTCAATCTCGCAGGCGGCAATAGTCTCGACCGGCAGCGCGTCCTCAGCGCGGCGGATGCTATTGCCGCAGGGCTGCATGTCAGCGGTGTAACGGGTGCGGGCATCCTCCAAGGCCAGTTCTCGCGCGGCGATGTGGACTTGGGCTATCAGCGTGCGCTCACGTCTGAGAAGGCCAGCGTGTACAAGGCATATCAAGCTGCATATGCGCCCGGTCTGAATGCGTTCCAGCGGAAATCTGCGATGACCGAATTTCAGCAGGCCGCGATCAGCGAGCGGTCGCTGGAGAATTACAGCGCACAGATTCTTGGCCGCGCTCGTGCTGGCGGTCAGGAACTCACTTCGGGTCAGACCGTGAACATCGACGCGTCGAACATCTCGATCAACGTCACAGGTGGCATTCCCGATCAAGCTCAGTTCAAGCGCCGCGTCACGCAGATTCTCCACGAAAGCGTTCAGCAAGCTCTCAACGAGCAAGTCGATAGCGTAAAGGGTTAAGGAGCACGCCCATGTCGAGAAAGCTCAAAGAGTTCGAAGTGTTCGGCATGAAGTTTCGCACGCTTCAGGCCGGTGCAGTTGCGGCTTTTGCCGAAGTGAATCGCACCGGCCCGCTCGATCCGATGGCCGTCTTGCCGCTGATCGAAGTGTTGGACGAACACGAACATTGGGTCGCATTAGACTCTAAACAACGTTCGAACGAGTATATCCGCGAGCGCACCGGGTTCGTCCCGGCACACGTTGTACTCGAATCGGTGCTTGCCGCGTGGAGTGAGGTGAACGTCGGATTTTTGCGCGACTGGAAGCCGATCAAGGTTCCCAGCTACCTGCGTAGCGAACGTGAACCACGACAGGCACGCGGCATTGATCCGATCCTCGCAAGCATCATCAACTCGAAGCAAGCAACGCTGAGGGACTTGGAAGAGTTCTACAGCGGCGAAGATGCGATCAACTTGTTCGACGTGAGCATGGCCGCGAAGCTGGACGAAGCCGATGCGCAGTATCAGGCGCACAAGGAGTCGAAGGCAAAGGCCAGATCGCGCTAATCATTTACTCAAGACTCTTCGTAGTCCTACTCAAAAGGAGAAATCATGGCAGATCAAGCAGAGCAAACCGCAGCCGCAGCGCAAGCAGCGGCGGACGCGCAGGTGCAGGCGCAAACCGCAGCGGACGCGCAATCGGCAGCGGACGCGCAGGCAGCAGCGCAATCGGCAGCGGACGCGCAATCGGCAGAGATCATGGCCAATCAGGAAAATCGCGCAGCCGCAGAAGCGCAGGCAAAGATCGCAGCGCATGCAGCGCTCGAAACACTCGTCCACTCGTATGCGGGCGGCCAGAAGGCATCGCAATTCGGTGGCGGCGGAGTTGACCACACGCCGCGTACCGCACCGGCAGATCAACAGCAATCGGCCAACAACGGCCAGATGCTCACCAAGGAGTAATCACATCATGACGACCATCGTTCGCAACACCAAAATCCCGAACAACCCGCGCATCGTGAAGGGCCAGAAGCGTCGCGCGGCACTCGATGCTGTCACCCCTTCTGTGAAGGGACTCGCCCAACGTGCTGCCGTTCTGCACGCTGGAATCGCAACCATCAAAGCCGCGCGTGACGTCGCGGAGAAGACCGGCAATACGGAACTCGCCGCGCTCGCCAACAACCCCAAGCTCAACAAAGCCATCGACGCTGCGATCAAGCGTCTGGGCCGTGACGCTGCGTCGATCCTGCGCACGCAACTCGCGAATTCGAACGACGATCCCGAAGACCTCGATCACACCGACACGGCCAACACGCCGACCGAAGGCGACCCGAACGCCATCACCGGCCAGGACGCCGCGCAAATCCGGCAGATTCGCCACGCCCGATTCTCCACGGCAGCGGATCAGGCCGCAGCGCTCGGCGCATACAACCCCGCACGAGTCGCGCTCGGCCTGCCGGACGAAGTGCCCGATGACGTTTACGCGTTTATTGGCG
>NZ_JBANLK010000070.1:0-24106 GCF_054968425.1 Paraburkholderia sp. AV2 | reverse complement strand
CCTCGCCACGCTCGGCTACCCGCACTGGGAAGAGACGCAGAATCCGGCGTACCGGCTGTTCCTGCAGTGACAGGCGCGGCGGGGCAGACCCGCCGCTTTCTTTCACGGCACAATAATGCCTCTTTCATCGAATCCGTTCTATCTGTCATGAGCTCCATCGATCCGGCTGAAATAGAGAGCTGGCACGCCCACGTCTACTTCGACGCGGCCACACGCGACGCTGCGTGGACCTTGCGCACCGTCATCGAGGCGCGTTTCGGCGATGCGCTGCAAATGGGACGTTTCCACGAGCGCCCTGTGGGTCCGCATCCGATGTGGTCGTATCAGCTCGCCTTCTCGCGCGGGCGCTTCGCCGAAATCTTCGAGTGGCTCACGCTGAATCACGGCGAGCTCGACATCTTTGTCCATCCGAATACTGCCGATTCGCTGCGCGATCACCGCGATTGCGCCACATGGATCGGTCGTTCGCACCACCTCAATCTGGCCGCCTTCGGCGCTTGAACGGCGCCGTCCGAAGCCGTGCGCGACCGAGCCGTCGCCCCGGCTTTCATCTGACGATTTCGCGTGAGATGGTCGCGGAATAAGGTGAAGATCAGGCCTTTTATCAGACATTAGTACGCCTGCCATTTATTAAAGTTTTAACGTTTGCGGCCGTTACTCAGTACGCGTGTGCAGAGCGCATGCGAAACGGAAGCGAACGCGGCAGGACCTGGCTGTCCGCGTCACCAGCACGAGGCACCAGGACAGAAGGCATCACGGCATGCAGGTCTCCCGCGTCAGGCTAGAGGTCATTTCCCTTTTTGCAGCCGCGCTGCTCGCAGCATGCGGTGGTGGTGGCGGCGGCTCATCCGGCAGCTCGGGCAATGCGGCGGCCGGCAACACGACCGGCAGCAGCACGACGGGCAGCAATAACAGCGCCCAGACATCCACGCCGACTCAACTGGGCGGGACGGTTACGCTGCTGCCCGCGGCGGCGACGCCCGCGACATTGCCGTCGGCCAGCGGCAATGCCGCCACCGACGGCATCGCTTATCTGAATGCCATGCGTCAGACGGTGGGGCTTCCCACGCTGCCCTCCGACGCCGGCCTGACGACCGCCTCGCTCGATCACGCTACCTACCTGGTCGAGAACGAGACTTACGGCCACGATGAGACGGTCGGCCAGCCCGGCTACACGGGCGCGACGCCGCAGGATCGCATCGACGCCGAGGGCAACTACCCGGCGTATGGCGAAGTGGTCGTGGCGGGCGAGCCCGCTGCGTTTGCCAACAGCGTCAGCCCGGTTCAAACGCTTTTCGACGCGCCGTACCACCGGATCGTCATGCTCGACGATTTTCAGTCGATGGGCGTGGCCTCGCTGACGAACGCCAGTTGGGAGGCGTTCAACATCGACTTCGGCAACGAAGCGAATGCGATGCCGCTGACGGCGCTCGCCACGTACCCCTATGCGGGCCAAAAGGGCGTGCCCACTAGCTGGTTTGCGAACGAATCGCCGAATCCGTTTGCCAATGCCCCGCAATACGAACTCACCACGGTGGGCTACCCCGTGACGATTCAGAGCGGCTTCGCGGGCACGTTGACTGCCGTGAACTTCACGATCACGGACGCGAGCGGCAACAACGTACCTTGTCTCCCTCAGACGCCCGAGACCGATCCGGCTGAGCTTTCGAACGGCGCGCTATGCGTGCCGTACCAGACGCTTGCGGCCAATGCGACCTACACCGTTCGCGTGACGGGCGTGCTGTCGAACGGCACGCAAAACAACACGATCGACGTTCAATGGTCGTTCACGACGGGCACCGCGACGGTCGCGAACGAGGCGCTGCCAGGCGCACCGGCGAACCGGCCGCTGCCGCTCTTCTGATTCGGCGGCCGCGATGGCGGCCGTGAAGGACGAAAAAACTGTCTCGAGCGCGAGACAGTTTTTGTTCAATGTGGGTTGCACGCGCCGCAACCGTGAGGAAGTGAGGGCCGATGCGAAATGATTTTTTTGCATCGGCTAGCGGCCGCCTCGTCAATATTCGCTGCGCTATACTGCGTAACAGTCGCAGGAAAACGTTTGCGTTGGCTTGTCGGCGACGGCAAATCGCTCCTTGTGTTCTCGCCGTCTCTGGAAAACCTGTCGCAAGAAGTGTCTTGCGAGGCCGCACGTCGAAGCTGCACCGCGCGACGTCTGGCCAGCAGCCGGGCATGTCGCGTCGTCGCCTCGGTCGCCTTCGAGAAGCCAACCTGCCGCCACTTCACGGACTCGCCGCCCATGCCGACCGTCGTCGATGCGCTACTCGAACAACATCTTTCTCCCCAGTGGCGCGGTCTGCTGCATGCGCTTGCGGCGGAGTTCGAGTCACAGCTCGATCTCAACGAGTTGCGCCAACTGATGTTTCGCGTCGGCGAACGTTTCGCGGCCGATCATCCGCTGCCCGCCTGCGAATCCACCGAAGAACTCGCGGCCGCTTTCAATGCGCACTGGACCTCGATCCAGTGGGGCTGCGTCGAGCTTGCCGACGAAGGCGATTACCTGCGTATCACTCATTACGGCGCACCGCTGCCCGCGTTCGGCGGCGAAGCGCTGGCCTGGACGCCCGCATTCCTGCAGGGCGCCTATCAGTCCTGGCTCGATGCAATGGGCGCGGCTCAACTGCATGTCGTGCAGGCCGCTCAGCCCGAGGACGGCTATGCCGTCGAGTTTCATCTGGTGCGCACTACGGCCTGAAAACCGCGTCGACGCCGTCGTTCGACCGGCAGTTTGCAATCGATTTTCCTGAATCATTCGACCATGAGTCCCTCACGCGACATCAAAGCCCTCTTCGACCGCTTCGGGGGCGACCCGGACAGCTACCGGGAGATCCGCATGGAAAGCGAGGCGCACGAAGCGCGCGGCCGTTGGCCGTTGCTCGAAATGATCGACCCGCGCAAGGTCGAACTGAGCGCGGCGGATACGGCGCGCGGCGACGCGCTGGCCGAGCCGGAGACGGAGCAGACGGCGCCCGGATTGTACGAAGGAGTCCGGAACAGCCCGGCGCCCGCGGCGGCAGGTACGGATAGCGGTCCGATGGCGCGTGACCGTTCCCAGGCCGCGCTGCGGCGTTCGGCGCCGCTCTTCACACGTTCTCCCCGCCGCGACATTCCGCCCGTCATCGAAAAGCCGGCGCCGCGGGCGCCCGAGAGCGGCGCGTTCCGGTTTTCGCCGCAGCCCGCCGCCGAGGAAGTTGTCGATGAAGCCGCACAAACGGGGCCCGCAAGCGCGGCAACCGGACTGCCGAGTCCCGCATCGCGCATCGCCCCACGCCGTATGCTTCCCGCGCCGCCGGCAATGAATGCTCCTTTGGAACCGCGCGCGGCGATGCAGGCCTTCGCCTCTGCCACGCCGTCTTCGTCGTCGCCGCTGAGGAAGCTCTTCGGTACGGCGGCGCCGTCGGCGCAAGGCGCAGCGTCGGCGCAAGACATCGATGCCGGCGACCGCCTGGACCGGCTGTTCGACAGACTGCGCGGCGGCGGTGCTCAGGGTGCGCGCATGCAGGGAAGCGGCGTTGAACCGAAGGCCGCGGCAGCGCCGCGCCATCCCGGGTTTCTCAAGGGAGCGAGCAGGCCATGAAAGTGGTCAGCGTGGTTTCGGCCAAGGGCGGCGTGGGCAAGACGACACTCGCCGCCAATCTTGCCTCCGTGCTTGCCGCAGCCGGCCGGCGCGTGGTGGCGGTCGATTTCGATCCGCAGAATTCACTGCGGCTTTATTTCGGTGTGCCGCTCGACAGCGTGGACGGCCTGTCACGCGCCGCGCTCGCGGGGGTGCCGTGGCAACGCGCGATGGTGGACGGCGCCGACGGCGTGACGGTCCTTGCGTTCGGCGCGCTTATCGAAGAGGAGCAGCATCTCTTCGAACGCCACCTGGACGAAAACCCGCTCTGGCTTGCGCGTGGCCTCGCCGCGCTGCGCCTGAACGCCTCGGACATCGTGATCGTCGATACGCCGCCGGGTTCGTCCGCCTATACGCGCGCCGCGCTTTCGGCGGCGCATTTCGCCGTCAACGTCGTGTTGGCCGACGCCGCTTCGTATGCGGCAATCCCGCAGATGCAGCGCATGATCGACACCTACGCGGCGCCGCGCCCGGAGTTTATCGGCGAGGGCTACGTGGTGAATCAGGTCGACCAGTCGCGCCAGCTCAACAAGGATGTGTTGCGCGTGCTGCGCGACATGCTGGGCGACCACATGTTTCCAGGCTCCATCCACGCCGACGAGGGCGTGAGCGAATCGCTCGCCTGCAACACCTCGGTGGTTCGCTACGATCCGCTTTGCCAGGCGGCCACCGATCTGCGGGCTTGTGGCGCGTGGCTGCTTGCGGCGCTGGATGCGCCGGCAGCCCCGGCGCTGTCGCGAAGGAGCGTCGCATGAGCACCGTCCAGACCGATTCCGTCGCCGCTTCGTCAGGGTCGGCGCCGGCGCGCGCTTCGCGTCTTGAACGCTTTGCCGATGCCCGTATCTGGAGCAGCAAGCCGTTCGCCGTCGTGCTCACGCTGCTTTCGCTCTGCTCGCTCTTCTTCGTGTTCACGGTACCGCTGCCGAATACGGAGCAACTGGTGTTCGCCACCTGCTGCTTCGTCTGTGCGCTGTTCTTTCGCCGCCTGGAGGGGCATTACGCGACGCTCGTGATGATCATGCTGTCGGTGGTCGCCTCGGGCCGCTACATGTTCTGGCGTCTCACGGAGACCACTTACTGGACCCGCCCGCTCGACGCGGCCTGGGGGCTGCTGCTCGTTTCGGCGGAGGTCTATGCCACGCTCGTGCTGATGCTCGGCTACTTCCAGACGTCGTGGCCGCTGCGGCGCAAGCCGGTGCCGCTACCCGCCTCGCGCGCGGACTGGCCGACCGTGGATGTGTTCATTCCCACCTACAACGAGCCGCTTTCCGTCGTGAAGCCGACGATCTATGCGGCGCTCGCGCTCGACTATCCGGCCGACAAGCTCTCGATCCACGTGCTCGACGATGGCCGCCGCCCCGACTTCAAGGCGTTCTGCGAAGAGGTGGGCGTCAACTGGACGATCCGCACGCACAATCGCCACGCGAAGGCCGGCAACATCAACGAAGCGCTGAAGATCACGCACGGCGAGTATTTCGCGATCTTCGATTGCGACCACATTCCCACGCGCTCCTTTCTGCAGATCTGTCTCGGCTGGTTTCTGCGCGACCCGAAGCTCTCGATGCTGCAGACGCCGCACCACTTCTTTTCGCCGGACCCGTTCGAGCGCAATCTCGGCACGTTCCGCAAGGTGCCCAACGAAGGCGAGCTGTTCTACGGTCTCGTTCAGGACGGTAACGACCTCTGGAATGCCACGTTCTTCTGCGGCTCGTGCGCGCTGTTGCGCCGCTCGATGGTGGCGGAGATCGGCGGCATTGCGGTGGAAACCGTGACCGAAGACGCGCATACGGCGCTCAAGCTGCACCGCCTCGGCTACACCACGGCCTATCTTGCGATCCCGCAGGCGGCGGGGCTTGCCACCGAAAGCCTCTCGGGGCATATCGGCCAGCGCATCCGCTGGGCGCGCGGCATGACGCAGATCTTCCGCATCGACAATCCGCTGGGAGGCAAGGGTCTCTCGATCGGCCAGCGCCTGTGCTACCTGAACGCGATGATGCACTTCTTCTACGGTGTTCCGCGTCTCGTGTTCCTGACGGCGCCGCTCTCGTTCCTGTTCTTCGGCGCCCATGTGATCCAGGCGTCGGCGGCGGCCATCGCGCTCTACGCGCTGCCGCACATGTTCCATGCGAACGTCACGAACTCGCGCATGCAGAGTTCGTTTCGCCACTCGTTCTGGGCCGAAGTCTACGAGTCGGTGCTCGCGTCGTACATCACGGCGCCCACGCTGCTCGCGCTCATCAATCCGAAGCTCGGCAAGTTCAACGTCACGGCCAAGGGCGGCACGATTTCCGACACCTACTTCGACTGGTCGATCTCGCGCCCGTACCTGATCCTGCTGATGCTGAACCTGCTCGGCTTCGTGTGCGGCCTCGTGCATATCTATCACTATGCGCACCTGCGCAGCGAGGTTCAGACCACCCTCCTCAATCTCGCGTGGACAAGCTACAACATGCTGATACTCGGCGCGAGCGTGGCCGCCGCCAACGAGCAGAAGCAGATCCGCTCCGTGCCGCGCGTGGCGATGAAGATGCCCGTGATGCTGCGATTCGGCACCGGCCGCACGCTGGCGTGCGAGACGCTCGATTACTCCGAGGGCGGCGTGGGTGTGGAGCTGCCGCAGGCCATTCAGATACCGCTGCACGAAAACGTGACGGTCTCGCTCTTTCGCGGCGACGAGGAATATGCCTTCGCGGCGACCGTGAGCTTTTCCGCACCGGGCCGCGCGGGGCTGCAGTTCGTCGAGATGACGAAGGATCAGGAGTTCGACTTCGTGAAGACGACGTTCTCGCGCGCCGACGCCTGGACGGGCTGGGCCGAGGGCCGGCAACCCGACGCGCCGCTGCGCGCGCTCTCGCATGTGTTGCGCGTGGGCGTGGGCGGCATCGGCGCGCTTTTCGAACATCTTTATGGCGACTTTCGCGCGTGGACGAAACGCGGCGGCAAAGCGGCCGGACAAAAAGACAGCTAGAGGATATGGAGAAAAGAACCGGGGCGTTACGCCCGCGCAGCGACTCGGGTGAGAGAGAGCATGCAGGCGTGGCGAGGCGCCTGGGACGGCCGGGCACGGTGCGTCTCGCGCGCTGCTTTGCGTCCTGTTTTGCAATGCTGCTCGTCGCGACGTCTTTTCTCTACGCGACCGATGCGATCGCGCAGAAGACGCCCGACGCCGCGGGCGTTCAGGCCGCGGCCACCTCGTCTGCGGGGGGCCGCGCCGCCGATGGCGCGATGGCAGTGGGCGCTGTCCCGCCGCCGGGACCTGCGGAAAAATTCGATGCCCAAGCCATCGCGCAGGCGCCGCTCGCGCTGACCGCGCCGCCGCTCTCGCCGGAACAGCAAAAGCTCCTCGGCATGCGCCCGCCGACCACCGCCAATCCCGGCACGCTCGTGCCCGGCGGCCGGCGCCAGACGCTGACCTTCGCCGACCTCGGCGCGCTCGATCCGCTGCAACTGCGCGGCACCGAAGGCCAGAATGGCGTGCCGTTCTCGGTCCGCAACGACGAGGTCGTGACGGGCGCGGTGCTGCATCTCGTCTACAGCTACTCGCCTGCGCTGCTGCCCGATCTCTCGCAACTGAAGGTGCTCGTAAACGGCGAAGTGGCGGCGACCCTGCCGGTGCCGCACGAACAGGCCGGCACGACGGTGGCGCGCGACATCTCGCTCGATCCGCGCTTCATCACCGAGTTCAACCACCTGAACATCCAGCTGATCGGCCATTACACGCGCGGCTGCGAAGACCCGTCCAATTCCGCGCTGTGGGCGACGGTGAGCAACGCGAGCTCGCTCGACCTGACCTACGCATCGCTGCCGACGAAGCCCGATCTTGCCGCGTTGCCGCAGCCGTTCTTCGATCGCCGCGACGTGCGCCGGCTCGAACTGCCGTTCGTGTTCGCCGACAAACCCGACGCCGGCATGCTCGCGGCCGCGGGCACGCTGGCTTCCTGGTTCGGCTCGCTCGCGGGTTATCGCGGCGCACGCTTTCCGGCGCAGGTGGGCAGCGTGCCGCTGTCGGGCAACGCCGTGGTGTTCGCGCTGTCCGATTCGCATCTGGACGGCGTGACGCTGCCTGGCGTTTCGGGCCCGACGATCGCGGTCGTGGAGCGCAGCGAACCCGCGCGCGGCGAACTGCTGCTCGTGCTGGGCCGCAACGGCGACGAGCTGCGCACGGCCGCGAGCGCGCTCGCGCTCGGCCAGAGCACGTTCTCCGGCACGAGCGTCACGGTGAGCCAGCTCACGACGCTCAAGCCGCGCGCACCCTACGACGCGCCGAACTGGCTGCCGTCCAGCCGCCCGGTGCGCTTCGGCGAACTCGTCGACGAGAGCGCGCTCTCGGTAACCGGCTACGACGCGGGCGCGATCTCGCTGAACCTGCACGTGCCGCCCGACCTCTTCATGTGGAACACCCAGGGCGCGCCGCTCGACCTGCGCTACCGCTACTCGGTGCGCCCGCACCCGGACCGCTCGTCGCTCAACGTCAGCGTGAACAATAACTTTGTGGCGGCGCTGCAGATTCCCGCCGTGACGCCGTCGCGGTTCAGCCTGAGCAGCCTGCTCGCGCGCTTTGGCGCGGACACGTCGAGCACGGGCGTCGCGCATCGCATTGTGCACGTACCGCCGCTCGTGCTCACGCCGCGCTCGCTGCTGCGCCTGCACTTCTTCTACGACATCCGGAACACCGGCGAATGCACGGGGCGCCTCATGCAGAACGTGGCGGGCTCGATCGACCCGGACTCGACGATCAACTTCTCGTCGTTCCCGCATTACATGGCGCTGCCCGACCTCGCCGCGTTCGCCAACAGCGGTTTCCCGTTCACGCGCATGGCCGACCTCTCCGAGACGGCTGTGATCTTCCCGAGCGCCCCGACGCCGAGCGACTACAGTCTTTATCTGCTCGCAATGGGCCGCATGGGCGAATCGACGGGATACCCCGTGACGGGCGTGACGATTGCGGGCCCGGGCGACGTCGATCATCTTGCCGACAAGGATCTGCTGATGCTCGGCGGACCCGGCCGGCAGCCGCTGTTGCGGACATGGGCGAAGTTCATGCCGTTTTCGAGCGACGGCGATACGAGCACGTTCACGCTCTCCGATTTCGCGTTCAAGCTCGAAGACTGGTGGCACGGTCCGCATGGCGTGGAGCGCGCGCCCGCGCGCGCCGATCTCTCGCTCGTGGAAACCGGCGGCAATGCGCTGATCGCCGGTTTCGAATCGCCGCTGCGCGCGGGCCGCAGCGCGGTCGCGCTGATCAGCGCGCCGGGCGAGTCGGAAGAGGAGATCACGTCGGCGCTGCTCGACGCCGATGTGCTGCCGTCGATCCAGGGCGCCATGGACGTGATCCACGGCCGTTCGGTCACCGTCACGTCGAACGGCGAGGCGTACTACGTCGGCTCGCTTTCGCCCATCGAATATCTGCGCTGGGTGCTCTCGTCGCATCCGTTCCTCCTCGTGCTCTCCGGCGTGTTCGCGGCTATCGTGATCGCGGCGCTTTTCTACCGTTTCCTGCGTGCCGTCGCGTCGCGCCGCCTGAAGGATTGAAGGATTGAGATGGCCCCCACGCCCGCTTTGCTCGCTGCCCACCGAGCGCGCCGATTTCGCCACGCTTGCCGGCTCATCTGTGGCTTGGCACTCGCTGCCGTGACGACGTTCGCTCATGCCGCCGCGGCCGCTTGCGGCGACTGGACCTCTTACCGCGCGTTCGTTGCGCGCTTCGTGCAACCGGACGGACGCGTGATCGACTACGCAACGGCCGTGCAGCAAACGACCTCGGAGGGCCAGTCGTACGCCATGTTCTTCGCCCTCGTGGCGAACGATCGCGCCACCTTCGACCGCCTGCTCGCCTGGACGCGCCAAAACCTCGCGGGCGGCCAGTTCGACGCGAACGACGTCCGGCTGCCGGCCTGGCAGTGGGGCAAGCGCCCGGACGGCTCGTGGGGCGTGCTCGACCCGAACCCGGCCTCCGACGCCGACCTCTGGATCGCTTACGACCTGCTGCAGGCGGGGCGCCTGTGGAATGCGCCCGACTACACGGCGCTCGGCACGGCGCTCGCGGCGCAGATCGCGAAGAGCGAAGTGACCGACCTCGCGGGGCTTGGGCCGATGCTGCTGCCGGGGCCGCAGGGCTTCGTCAATGGCGGCGTGACGCGCCTGAATCCGAGCTATCTGCCGCTGCCGTTGCTGCGCGGCCTCGCGCACGACCTGCACGGCGGCCCGTGGACGGCGCTCGCACAAAGTACGCTGAAGATGGTGACAAGCACGGCGCCGCGCGGCTTCGCGCCCGACTGGGTCGCCTGGCACGAAGGCCAGTTCGTCGTCGATCCGAAGACGGGCGACGTCGGCAGCTACGACGCTATTCGCGTCTATCTCTGGGCCGGCCTCGCGGCCCCGTCCGACCCGCTTGCGAAACCTTGGCTCGACGCGGTGCGCGGCATGGACGAGCGCGTCGCGCAAACCGGCGTGCCGCCCGAGAAAGTCGCGGCGACGAGCGGGACCGGAACCGGCGAAGGGCCGCTCAGCTACTGGGGGGCACTTGCACCTTATTTCGCGGTGCTCGGGGACACGAAGAGCCTCGCGCTCGCGCGCACGCATCTCGCCGCGCTCGATGGCGGTACGCCGGGCCGCGAGCCTGTTTACTACGACCGCGTGCTCGGCCTGTTCGGCACGGGCGCGATCGATGGCCGCTACCGCTTCGACGCGAACGGGCAGTTGATCCCGTCGTGGAGGGGCGCATGCGAGTGAAGACGCGAGACCGCCGAACCGGTGCTTCCATGTTGCGACGCTCGTCGTCTGTTGCCGCGCTTGGAATGGCGCTCGCGCTCGCGGGTTGCCTCGCGCTGACGCCGGTAGCGCATGCCGCGATGCCGGACCCGTTGCAGGCGCTGATCGCACAAGGCAAGTACTGGCAGGCGCATGGCCGCGGCGACCTTGCAGAGCAGGCCTGGCAGAAAGTGCTGCGCATCGATCCGAAGCAGCCGGACGCGCTGTTCGGCATGGGCATGGTCATGGCCGACCGCAAGGACGGCGGCGGCGCGGAACAGTACCTCGAAAAGCTGCGCGAGGCGGCGCCCGACTATCCGGGCATCGACGAGCTGGGACGGCGCCTCGGCCAGACCAGCCCGCGCGACCAGACCGTGAACGACGCGCGGCGCCTCGCGCAGATGGGCAAGAGCGCCTCGGCGGTCGAGCAGTACCGCAACGCGCTGGGCGGCAAGCCCGCGACGCCTGAACTGCGGCTCGAGTACTACCAGGCGCTCTCGGCCACGCCGAGCGGCTGGGACGAGGCGCGCAAGGGCCTGGAAGAACTCGCGCGCGAGAACCCCGACGATCCGCGCTACGCGCTCGCCTACGCGCAGCACCTCACGTATCGCGACGCCACGCGCCGCGACGGTATCGCGCGGCTCGAACAGCTCGCGGGCGACAGCAAGGTCGGCCAGGAGGCGCGCGCAAGCTGGCGCCAGGCATTGCTGTGGCTGGCGGCGCGGCCTTCCGACCAGCCGCTCTACGACGCCTACCTGAAGCTCGTGCCCGACGATCCGGCCGTGAAGGCGCGCTACGAGAGCATGGTGAAGCAGGATCAGGCGGGCCGCCTGCAGGCAGAAGAAAATGCGGCGAACGACGCGCGCGGCCGCACGATCGGCCAGGGCTTCGCCGCGCTCGACCGCGACGATCTCGTCACGGCGCGTGCGCGCTTCGCTGCTGTGCTCGCATCGTCGCCGAACGACAGCGATGCGCTGGGCGGCATGGGCATCGTCGAACTGAAGCAGGAGCATTTCGAAGCGGCGCGCAACGACCTCGAACGCGCGTCGCGCGCGGGGAATCCGGCGCGCTGGCGCGAGGCGCTCACGAGCGCGACCTACTGGACTTATACGAGCGAGGCGATCGGCGCGCAGAGCAACGGCGACTTCGCGAAGGCGAAATCGCTGTACGAGCGCGCCATCGAGCTCAATCCTTCCGATGTCACGGCCCAGGTGATGCTGGGCGAGGCGCTGCTCGCCAATCGCGATCCCCAGGGCGCGGAGCAAGCCTTCCGCATGGCGCTGCGCCGCCAGGCCGACAATCCGGATGCGATTCGCGGCCTCGTGGGCGCGCTCGCCGCACAGGGCCGCGGCGACGAGGCCTTGCAGTTCGCCACCCAGCTCACCGCCGAGCAGCAGGCGAAGGCGGGCGGCCTCGACCGCCTGCGCGGCACGGCGGAAGCGGCCCAGGCGCGCGAAGCCGAAGCGCGGGGCGACCTGGGCACCGCGCGCAGTCTGTTCGAAGACGCACTCGTGAGCAATCCTGACGATCCATGGCTGCGGCTCGATCTGGCGCGCATCTACGTGCGCCAGGGCGCCGTGGGCACGGCGCGCAGCATGATGGACGGCTTGCTCGCAACCCACCCCGACATGGTGGATGCACTCTATGCGAGCGCGCTGCTCTCCGAGCAGACCAGGGACTGGTCGAACGGGCTGCGCCTGCTGGACCGCATTCCCGTCGCACAGCGCAACGAGGCCATGACCGAACTGCAGCATCGCCTGTGGGTCGGCCAGCAGGTCGATCTTGCCACGCAGATGGCGAAGCGCGGCCAGACCCAGCAGGCGCAGGCCATCCTGCGCAACGCTGAGCCTGTCGCGCTCGCCACGCCGTCGCTCGTCGGCGAGCTGGCGGGCGGCTACGTGGCCGCGGGCGATCCGGGGCGCGCGCTCTGGCTCGTACAGGGCGCAATGTCGACGGCGCCCGGCGATCCCGGCCTGCAGTTGCAATACGCGGGCATTCTGCTCGCGAGTCATCAGGACGCACTTCTCGGCGACGTGATGCGGCGTCTCGCGACGATGCCGCTCACGCCCGGGCAGCGGACCGACTTCGACAACCTGAATCTCACCATCGTCGTGCGTCAGGCCGACAAGGTGCGCACCGGCGGCGATCTGGCAAGCGCCTATGCGGTGATCGCGCCGTGGCTGGCGGCTATGCCCGACAACCCCGACCTGCAGGCCGCGCTCGCGCGGATGTATTCGTCGGCGGGAGAGCCCACGAACGCGCTGAAGTGCTACCAGGTCGCGCTTGGCCGCCGTCCCGACGACCTCGGCCTGCAAACCGCGGCGATCTACGCGGCCACGGCCGCGAAGGACTGGCGCATGGCCGGGCAGACCGCGACGACGGCGCTCGCAGCCGCCCCCGACGACCCGGATCTGCTCGCGGCCGTTGGCCGAATGTATCGCGCCGAGGGCAAGCTGTCGCTGGCGGCGCAATACCTGAAACGCTCGCTCGTGGCGAGCACGACACCGCCGGGTGCGCGCATCGCGACGTCCGCGTCGAACGTGCCGCGCGGCTGGGAGGCGCTCAGCCGGCCCATTGGCGCCAATCCGCTGCCGGGCACCAATCCGTTCGAAGGCAAGACGGCGATCGACACCGCCGGGGCCTCGTCGGCCACCGACGCGGGCTCGACAGCGCCGCTGCCGGCGGCGCCCGCCTGGTCCACTCTTTCGTCACCCGTCACGACCGTGCCTACTCCGCCCCCGCCGGCGCAAAGCGCGCCGTTTGTTGCACCTTATGTTGCGCCCGCCGGGGCCAACTCGGGATACCAGCCGTTGCCCGCGACGACTGCGCAGGCGAACGCGCCGGCTGCCGCCGCAGTCGACGGCTACGGACCCGATACCTACGGCTCCAGTGCCTCGGGCGCGCCCGTTCCCGCGCAGCCCCTGCAACCGTATGCGCAGTACGCGCCGAACGTACCGAACGCGCAGCCTTATTCGCAGCCTGCACCTGCCGCACCGTATCCGCCGCAACAGGAGCCCTATGCGGCGACGCCGTGGCCGATGTCGCCCGCCGCGCAGCAGGCCCAAAGTGCCTACGCTTCCGTACCGCCGCTGCCGCAAGAAGCCCCTGCGATAAAGCGCACCACAACTCAGGCACGCAAGTCGTCCAAAGCCAGCCGCGAAACGAACGCGCAGCGGCCACAGCCACCGCAGTGGCCACAACAGCAGCAATACGCGCCCGCATATGGCCAGCCGCAACCTTATGCGCAAGGCTACGGTCAGCCGTACCCGCAGCAGCCTTATCCGCCGCAGGGCTATGCGCAGCAGCCGTATCCGCAAGGCTATCCCCAGCAAGGCTACGCGCCACCGCCGTATCTGCAGCAGCCCTATGTGCAGCCGTACGCGCCGCAGCCCTACGTGCCCCAGCCGCCTTACCCGAATCCGGCGACTCAGGCACAACAGGGTTATGCCGCGCAGCAGTACATCCCGCAACCGCCGGCAGGCTACGCCCAACCGTATGCGGCGCCTGCGGCCGGCGCCGCTGAGGCCGCACCCACGCAGCAGCAGGTGGCGAACTCGCAGACGCTCGGCGTGGCGGAGGAGCTTGCGCAGGTCAATCGCGAAGAGGCGAGCACGATCACGGGCGGCCCGGTGTTCCGCAACCGTGCAGGCGAGGACGGCCTGACGAACCTCACCGACATCGAGGCGCCGATTCAAGGCAGCATCAGAGCTGGCAACGGCCATGTCGTCGTCACGGCCACGCCGGTCACGCTCGACGCGGGCACGGCGTCCAGCAGCCTCTCGACGGCCGCGCGATTCGGCTCGGGTCTCTCGGGCCCGGGGCCCTATGGCAACTTCGGTTCGCAGACGGCAAGCGGCGTAGGGCTTTCGGTCGGCTACCAGACAAGTTCTCTGAAGGCCGATATCGGTGCGACACCGCTTGGCTTCCGCTACGAGAACGTGCTGGGTGACGTCGAGTACGATGGCGGCATTACCGACAAGGTCTCCTACTCGCTCGCGGTCACGCGGCAGGCCGTGACCGATAGCCTGATCTCGTACGCGGGCGCGCGCGATGACCAGGCGGGGCTCGAATGGGGCGGTGTCGTGAAATCGGGCACGCGTGCGGCGCTCAGTTGGGACGATGGCACGAGCGGTCTCTACGTGAACGGCCAGTTCCAGTACTACGACGGCCATCATGTGGAAGACAACTACGAAGGCAAGGCTGGCGGCGGCGCGTACACGCGTCTCTACCAGGATGCCGACCAGAGTCTCATGGTCGGCCTGAACGCCACGTGGATGAGGTTCAGCCAGAACCAGTCGTATGTCACATACGGGCAGGGTGGCTATTTCAGCCCGCAGCAGTATGTGATCCTGAATCTGCCGCTGGAATATGCCGGTCGCACGGGCGCCTTCACGTATGACCTGAAGGGCTCCATCGGCGTGCAGCACTACCGCGAAAACGCCGTGGCGTACTTCCCGCTCGACCCGACCATGGAGAACAACGCGGCGTCCACCATGAACGCAGACAACTCGGCGTCAAATCCGCTCGATGCGAACGCCGTCTACCCGGGGCAAAGCAAGACGGGCGTTGCCTATTCGCTGTTCGCCAACGGCGAATACCGGCTCGCGCCGCAGCTCACGGTGGGCGCGCTGGCTTCGTTTGGCAACGCGTACGAGTACCGCGAGTGGATTGCCGCCGTGTATTTGCGCTACAGCTTCACGCCGCAGTCGGGCCAGCAGCCGTTCCCACCGAAGCCCTTCATGTCGCCGTATCTGACCAATACGGATTAATGCGCGGATGCGGCCTACTCGAGCCGCTCCAGTGCTTCGGCGCGGATCATCTGCGCGAGATTCGAGGGGCGTCCACGCGTGCTGCTCACGGGATGGTAGATGCTGTCGCCGCGCGAGATGGGCTTGCCGGTCAGCGCGCACACGCCGCGCGAGCGGGCCGCGCGCTGCACCCAGCGCTGCTCGCGATAGTTGCCGCCCGTCGAATCGCGCCACGAAATCGACACGGCTTTCTCGCCGATGCGCTCCACGAAGGTCACTACGGCATTGCGCCCATAATCCGAAACCGCGCGCGCACTTCTCGGTGCCGGCGCTTCGACCAGTGCCTCCTCGTCATGCGCGGGCTCATAGACCTCGCCGTGGTCGGCGAGCTGGCCGAGCCGCGAGATGGTGGCTGTCCACGGATCGCCCACTTCCCGATCCCCGGCCCCGACACCACACGCCTGCGGACATAGCGGATACGCGGGCGCCGCTTGCCTGGATGATGTCGTTCGTAACTGGCTCACGTCGAATCCCTCCGGTGCTTGTGCGATCTCGCCGGTATCGTATCTGCCATGTCTGGCAGGATAAATCCCGATTCCCCAAATACACAGTTTGGGCTCGCCAAACAATGGCAATCCTGTCAGGTTCGAGGGACGCGGCGCGTTCGCCCGGGCCGCTGCGGATGCTTTGTCATCCACGCGGTTCGGGCTCGGGGGGGGGGAAGGCAGATTCGGACTTCTGATCAATGGCGCGTTTTGGGCAAGCGCTCACCAGCGCCCGGGCAGCCACGCAAGCTGGGCCTCGATCGCCTCGCCAGGCGCGAGCACCGTGCCGCCCACATCCAGCCGTTCCGCGCGCAGATTGAGCCAGTCGGTGGTGTTGCTGACCGGCTCGGCGCAGAAATAAGGCAGTCCCGCCGGCGTGAACAGCACGAAATAGTCGAGCGGCGCGCCCGCGCGCAGCGTGAGGCGCCGGCCCGCGTGCGGCCAATCGATCACCGCCTCGTGGCGCCAGCCGGAAAAGTTGTTGTCGAGATCGAAAGCGTCGATGGGGAGGCCGGCCTGCAGGGCATCGACGGCCGGATGCGCGTTCAGCGAAACCGGCAGCACTTCGGTGTCGATCTCCCACATCGCGCGCACGCGCGCGGCGATCCGCGTGCCCGGCGGCCGCGGATAGTACGGGTGGTGGCCGAACCCGAACGGCATCGGCCGCGCCGCCAGATTGCGCGCCCAGAGGCGCACGCTGAGCCCTGCCTCGTCGAGCACGATATGCTGGCGCGCCTCGTAGCGGAACGGCCAGCCCGCGTGAGCGTCGTGCCGGGCGTGGGGCTCGTGCACGAAATGGAGCGTGACACTGGCCGTTTTGCGTGCTTCCACGCGCCAGGGCCGGCGCCACGCATGGCCGTGCAGAGCGTGGCGCAGCGCACCGGTGCCGCTCGGCAGATCGATCATTTCGCCTTCGAAGCGGAAGCGGCCGTCGCGGATGCGGTTGCAGTACGGCATCAGCGGGAAGCTGGCCATGCCGAGCGGATCCTGCGCATCGAGCGCCGCGCGGGTGGCCGGACGCAGCCAGTGGAACGTGTCGCCGCCGCCCGCTTCGTAGAACGCGGCGATCGAGCCGCCCACGTGGGGCGCGACGAGCGCACGCGTTGCGCCGCAAGCCAGCGTGACAAGCCGGCCGTCGTCGAGCGCGGCGGCATCGAAAGGCGGATCCTGCGGCAAGGGAGGCTCGATAGGCGCATCGCCGGTGTGGGCGGTACGGCGCGAGCCGGGCGGCTGGGCAGTCAAATGATCGCTCTCCGGGTGGTTCACGAACGCATAAAATTATTACTAATAATCGTTAATATACTCGTGAAACGCAATGAGTGGCGATTGTAAAAAATGGCGACATACTCCAATTGATGGGCCAAATTATTAGTGCTACGCTGCGACCCATTACCCGCGCGCGCCCGAAGGCCGCTCCGCTTGCCGCGAGGCCGCGCAGCCTATCCTGCTTCCGATGAAAAAATCGACCCAGCGCCGTCCGACCATGACCGACATCGCGAAAGCCGCGGGCGTGTCGCAATCGACGGTTTCGCTTGTTCTCAACGGCGCGGTTGGCGCCAAGCTCTCCGAGGCGACGCGCCGCAAGGTGCTGGAGGTCGCGCAGTCGCTCGGCTACCAGTTGCCGATCCGCGCCGCGCAGCCCGCGCCCGCGGGCGACCGCAACCTCATCATCTATATCGCCGACGAAGTTTCCACGAGCCCGCACCCGGTCGTGAGCATCGACGGCGCGCGCGACGCCGCCTGGAACAACGGCTGCGTGCTGGCGGTGTTCTCGACGCACGGCAATGCGCAGATGGAGCAGCGCGTGCTGCAGACGCTCGCCATGCCCAACGTGCTCGGCGTGATCTACGCGACGGTGTACACGCGCAAGGTGACGGTGCCGCCCGCCCTGCTGAAGGTGCCGGCCGTGCTGCTCAACTGCTATTCGTCTGATCACGTGCTGTCCGCGGTCGTGCCGGCCGAGGTGACGGGCGGCCACACGGCCACGGAGTACCTGATCCAGGCGGGCCACCGGCGCATCGGCTTCATCAACGGCGAGACCTGGCAGGACGCCGCGAAGGACCGCCTGAAGGGCTATCGTCAGGCGCTCGCCACCGCCGACCTGCTCTACGACGAACAACTCGTGCGCGACGGCGACTGGAGCCCCGGCAAGGGCTTCGAGCTCACGCTCTCGCTCATGCGCGAGCCCAATCCGCCCACGGCGATCTTCTGCGCGAACGACCTGATGGCGACCGGCGCGATCGAGGCGCTCAAGCAGCTCGGCTTGCGCGTGCCCGAAGACGTGTCGGTGATGGGCTACGACGACCAGGAAATCGCGCGTCACACCCATCCGGCACTCACCACGGTCGTGCTGCCGAACTACGAACTGGGCCGCTGGGCGGTCGAAACGCTGCTGCAGGAGGAGCAAAACCGCAGCGCCGGCGCGCCCGTGCGGCGGCGCGCCGTGAAGCTCGACGGCCCGCTCATCGAGCGGGCTTCGGTCTGCGCGCCCAACCCCGCCTCCCCCGTGAATACCCTCATTAATATCGTCGATAATTAACTGGTAATATTAGTTGGAGAAGTGGCCGTAATAATCCGGCGCAGCGCGTCGGATCCAGCAAGAGAACGAGAACAAGTGACCGGCCGGAGCGAGGTCTGCAACCCGCGCCGCCAAGGACTATTCACGGAGACGGAGACAGCCATGCGTCATCAACGTATTCAGTCAGCCCTTATCGCCGCAGGGTTCTGCATCGCGGCGGCCAGCACCGGTAGCGCGTGGGCCCAGTCGGGCAGCGACGCGCAGAAGGTGCAATCGAATTCCTCTGAAACCTGTACGAACCCGAAGCCGGGCAGCATGAAGCTGAGCGACATGGTGGTCGGCTTCTCGCAGTCCGAAAACGAGCAGAACCCGTTCCGCGCGACTGAAACGGCTTCGGTGCGTGCGGCGGCGAAGGCGGCCGGCGTCAAGCGTCTCCTCTACACGAATGCCAATGCGAACCAGGCCAAGCAGGTGGCCGACATCGAAAGCATGATCAACCAGGGCGCGCAGGCGCTGATCATCGCGCCGAACGATTCCACCGGCCTGCAACCCGCCTTCGCCCAGGCGCGCGCCAAGGGCATTCCGGTCGTGACGATCGACCGCCTGACGGCCGGCACGTTCTGCGACGACTACATCACCTTCCTCGGCTCCGACTTCTACAAGCAGGGCGAGCGCGCGGCCAAGGCACTTGCCGATGCGACGGGCGGCAAGGCGGTCATTGCGGAAATCCAGGGCGGCTACGGCAACACGGTCGAAAGCCAGCGCACCGACGGCTTTGCCGCGGGCCTGAAGGCGTATCCGGACATGAAGATCGTTGCCGCGCAAACGGGCAACTGGTCCACGACCGAAGCGCAGAAGGTGATGGAGCAGATGCTGCTCGCGCATCCTGACATCAACGCGCTCTACACCCATGCCGACACCATGACCCTGGGCGCGATCACGGCGCTGCGCCAGGCCGGCAAGCTCAAGGACGTGAAGATCGTTTCGATCGACGGGACGAAGGACATCGTCACGGACATCTCGCAAGGTGTCGTGGCTGCCGACGTCGAGACGAATCCGCGCTTCGGCCCGCTCGCGTTCAAGTCGCTCGAGGCCTGGTTCGCAGGCCAGCCGGTGCCGCAAAAGCAGATCATGGACGACGCGCTCTTCGACAAGACCAACGCACAGCCTTCGCTGGCGGCGGGCAAGGTCTACTGAGCCGCGCGCGAACCATGACGACAGGCGCCGCCGCAAACCCCGCCCAGACCGACGCCGCCGTGCTCGAAACACGCGGCGTTTCGAAGACCTTCGGCGTGGTGCGCGCGTTGCGCGACGTGTCGCTCACGTTGCGCGCAGGGGAGGTGCATGGGCTTGTCGGCGAGAACGGCGCGGGCAAGTCCACCCTCATCAAGATCCTCACGGGCTTTTATCAGCCCGATGCGGGCGGGCTGATGCTCGACGGCGCCGCGGTGGCTTTCGACAGCCCGCGCGGCGCGCAGCAGTCGGGTGTATGCGCGGTGTATCAGGAAATCAACCTGATTCCCGAGCGCAGCGTGGCCGACAATATTTTTCTGTGCCACGAGCCGAAAAGATTCGGCATCCTGACCGACAGGAAGCGGATGCTCGAACGTGCGGCGGAGATCGTGCAGCGCTACCGCCTGGCCGTCGATCCGGCGGCTCGGCTCGGTTCGCTGGGTCTCGGCGCGCAGCAGATGGTAGCGATTGCGCGCGGCGTTTCGTTGGGTGCGCGCGTGCTGATTCTCGATGAGCCCACGTCTGCACTGAGCGGCGCCGAAGTCGACGTGTTGTTCGAAGTCGTCGACCAGTTGCGCGCCGAGGGTATTGCGTTGCTGTTCGTGAGCCATCGGCTTTCCGAATGCTACCGGCTGTGCGATCGCTTCACGGTTATGCGCGACGGCGCCGTGGTGCGTACCGGCACGCCCGAGGAGTTGCCGCGTAGCGCCCTGATTGCCGCGATGCTCGGGCGCGAGAGCGCGGGCGAGCACGCGTGGTCGGAACGCGAAGGGCGTGTCGATGCCGGCGCCGACGTGACGCCGGCACTCGATGTCGCGCATCTGCAATGGGGCAATCGCGTGCGCGACGTCTCGCTGCGCGTGGCGCCCCGCGAGATTGTGGGGCTGGCGGGCCTGCTCGGTTCCGGGCGCACCGAAACGTTCAAGACGATCTTCGGCGCGCAGAAAGCGGACGCGGGCGAGGTCGATATCGACGGGCAGCCGCTCGGTCACGCCACGCCGGCTCGCTCGATCGCGCGCGGCCTCGCGTTCCTGTCCGAAGACCGCCGCGCCGAAGGCATCTTCCCGCGCCTTTCCGTGCGCGAGAACATCGTCGCGAGCCTGCTGCCGCGCATCTCGCGATTCGGCTTCATCTCGCGCGCAAAAGAAGCACAGCTCGTGCGCGAATCGATTGCGCGGCTTGGCATCAAGACAGCCGGCCCCGGCGCGCCCATCTCCACGCTTTCGGGCGGCAACCAGCAGAAGGCGCTGATCGCGCGTTGCCTTTCTACGCGTCCCACCGTGCTGCTGCTCGACGACCCGACACGTGGCATCGATGTCGGCGCGAAGGAGGAGGTCCATCGCGTCGTCCAGCAACTGGCCGAGGAGGGGCTGGCGGTGGTGGTGACATCGTCGGAGATGGAAGAGCTGCTTGCGCTGACCGACCGTCTCGTGGTGCTCAACGAAGGGGCGACCCAGGGCGGCATGCCGACGAAGGGCGCGCATCCCGACGACGTGCTCGCCGTGCTCGCGGGACCGGGCACGGACGGCACGCCATGAACGCGGCACGCCCGGACGAGGCACAATCGACGACAACGGCACCGATGGCGACCAACCTTGAATCGAACGAGGAACGCTTGAGCCCCTCGAATTTTCCCGCACCGCGCGCACCTTCGGGTGCCTCGGACACGTCGCGCTCGTTTGCGTGGCGCACGGTACTGCGCGAGCACAGCGTCTATGTTGCGCTGGCGGCGCTCGTGGCGTTCAACCTGGTGGTCACGCCGGGATTCTCGAATCCGTTTGCGGCACGCAGCCTGCTCTTCGAGGCAGCGCCTATCGTGCTGATCGCACTCGGCCAAAATCTGGCGATTGCGACACGTGGCATCGACCTCTCGGTCGGGTCCGTGATGGCGCTTTCCAGCGCGGCGATTGCGGTGTTCCTGCCCTATGGCGTGGGCACGGCGATGATCGCGGCGGTGGGCATGGGGGCGTTGGTCGGGCTCTGCAACGGGATGCTCGTCGCGCTGCTCGCCATCGATCCGCTCATTTCCGGTCTCGCGCTGCTCGTTGCCGCGCGCGGCCTCGCGCAGGCGCTTCTGGGCGGCTCGCGCGTGAATCTGCCCGATGCCGGCGCGTTCGACCTGCTCGGCGCCGGCTCGTTCGGCCCGATTCCCATCGTCATGCTCATTGCGCTCGCATTCGCCGTGATCGTGGCGTTCGTGGTGCGGCGCACGACCTTCGGGCGCTACACGATACTCGTGGGCGCGAGCCGCAGCGCCGCTTTCCTCGCTGGCATTCCGGTGCGGCGCACGCTGTTCCTTGTCTATGCGGCGAGCGGCACGCTCGCGGGACTCGCGGGCCTTTTCGCATCGGCGCGGCTGGGCGCAGCCGATCCCAACTATGTTGGCGTGAACTTCGAACTCGACGCCATTGCTGCCTCGGTGATCGGCGGTACGCCGCTCTCCGGCGGCCGTATCTCGATCGTCGGCGCCGTGTTCGGCGTGCTGCTGCTGCAGGTGCTCGACGCGAGCTTCATCATGAACAACATCAGCTTCACGTACGCGCAGATTCTGAAGGCGGTGTTTATCGTGGTGGCGCTGTACCTGCAACGCTCGGGAGCCTGAGGCCATGCCCTTCGCCAATGCCGCCACGACGCCCGCCGACGCACACGGCTCCCGCCGCGCCCAGCTCATCGCGCTCGTGCAGTCGCGTGGCGCGATCGGGATGCTCGTCGTGGTCGCGCTGATTGCGGGCATGGTGTTTCCGGATTTCCTGAAACCCGCCAATCTCGCCGATATCGTTTCGAACAGCGCTTTCCTCGGGCTGGTTGCCGTGGGCCAGAGTATCGTGATCATTCTGGGCGGATTCGATCTCTCGGTCGGCTCGATGGTCGGGCTCGGCACCGTGCTGGCCGCCTATGCCGCGCCGTATGGCTGGGGGGCGGCCATGTTGGCTCCCGTGGCGGCCGGCTTTGTGGTGGGACTCGTGAACGGCGTGCTGATCGCTCGGGCGCGCATGGCGCCGTTCATCGTCACGCTGGCGGCGTTGCTTGGGCTCAAAGGCTTCGCGCTCGTGCTCGCGAGTCAGGACCTGCTGATTGCGAATCCGGGGTTCCTCACGCACATCGCCAACGGCTCGATCTTCGGTGTGAACAATCTGATCTGGGTAATCGTGGTGATCTACGGCCTCGGCGGGTTGCTCCTCAATCACACGCGCTTCGGCGCGGCGATCTTCGCGATTGGCGGCAACGAGGAGGCGGCGCGCATGCTCGGCGTGCGTGTCGAACGCGTGAAGATCCTGGCTTATGGATTGAGCGGCGCGCTTGCGGGACTGTCGGGTGCGCTGCTGGCCTCGCATCTGGATTCGGGTCTTTCGGGCGCCGGCACGGGCTATGAGTTGCAGTCGATTGCGGCGGCGGTGATAGGCGGTGTGCTGCTGACGGGCGGCGTCGGGACCATGGCCGGACCGCTCGCCGGCGTGTTGCTGCTCGGCGTGATCGATAACGTCATCAATCAGGTGGGCACGCTGAGCCCGTATTACCAGAACCTCGCGAGCGGAGCATTCCTGCTCGCGGCGGTGATCGTCCAGACGGTGCTGACCGGGCGTCGTCACGGCGCCGCGCGCGCAAGCGGTTCGGGTAGTGGCCGCGTTGCGCGCAAGACGGCGAGTTCCTGACAGCGACCAGCCGGCGCGTTGATGGTGTCGGCCGTCTTCCTCTCCTGCATGACTTTCCTCACTCTTGCGAGACGGACAGCCTGACGCGCGTCGGGCCCTCCGTCTGCGCGGTGATTTCGGTCCGGCTGCCGCGAGCGCCGATATAGAAGTGCTGGCGGCTCGGCGAGTTCAGGTCGTGCGTCGCGTCGGGCAGGCATGCGGCAATGTCGGCGCCGACGCCCTCGAGCGGATTGCCACCGCTGTCGACGCCGGTATTGCGAGTGCTCCATTCACATTGATATGTGCCGCGAGTCGTCGAGCAGCGGGCGTCGTCGCCATAGGGCTGTGCGACCGAGCGTCCATCGTTTGGGTCGAGCGACGCGAAGTGTTGCGGTGCCGCGGCGACGATGCGCTTGAGCGCGGCACAAGGGCTCGCGCTGTCGTCGGCGTGCGCGACGGATTGAGCGCACAGGGCAGTGGCGAAGCAGAGCGAGGCGCCGACGGAAATCTTCAGGATGATCGGATGCATGGCGTGTTGCTGCGTTGACGCAGCGTCTCCCGGCTGATGCGACGCTGTTGGAGCCGCAAGCGTCGTGCCGGGAACGGTCGTTGCGTGACTTCTCTTCTCGCTTCCTTTCCCTATAGGTAGCGAAAGGAGAGCACGACATGGAACGCCGAACGATACGGGCGGAGGCTGTGGCCGCCGCTGCGCTGCTGATTGGACTGACCTTCACACTGACTGGCCATGCCGCGACCGAGGAGGAGCAGGATCGAGCGTGTCGTGGCGACGCATTTCACTTCTGCGCGAGCGAAATACCCAACAAAGAAAAGATTGAGGCGTGCATGAAGCAGCACTACGACGAGCTGTCGCCGCCATGCAAGGCGATGTTCGGGAAGAAGCCGAGGAAGCCGTGACCAACCGATGCCCACTAGCCCTGTTCGCAGGTTCTCAAGATATTTTCAAAAAGGGGCTTGACGGACCTTCGACCGTTCTCCATAATCTCGTTTCTCTGCTGCAGACGCAGCGACGCAGGAAGAAGCCGGCA
>NZ_JBANLK010000069.1:0-24187 GCF_054968425.1 Paraburkholderia sp. AV2 | reverse complement strand
GGGGGGGCTTGGGGGTCGTCGGGGGGGGGGGGGGGGTGGGGTGGGGGCCGGCGGGCGGGGGCGGCCGCGGGGGGGGCCCCCCCCCCCCCCCCCCCGCCGCGATTCCCATCACAGCGGCTTTTCGTACAGGTAGCGGCGCGACCACGGCAGCGTGGTTGCGCTGCGGCCGGCCTTGCGGCAGACGATCTGGAAGATCGAGACGTCGTCGTGCTCGAACGCGTAAGCGCAGCCCGCGAGATACACGCGCCAGATGCGGAATTTCTCGTCGTCGACGAGCTTTTTCGCCTCTTCCGCGTGCGCCTCGAAGTTCTCCGACCAGATGTCGAGCGTGTGCGCATAGTGACGGCGCAGGCTCTCCACGTCAACCGCCTCCAGCCCGCCGCGCTGCGCCGCTTCGAGCGCGAGGCCGATGTGCGGCAGCTCGCCGTCCGGGAACACATAACGGTCGATGAACTCGCCGCCGCCCAGTGCCGTCTCGCCCGAGTCGGCGTCCGAGGAGGTGATGCCGTGGTTCATGGCGACGCCGTCGTCCACGAGCAGGTCGTGCACCTTGCGGAAATAGCCCGGCAGATTCTTGCGCCCGACGTGCTCGAACATGCCGACGCTCGTGATGCGGTCGAACTGGCCGTCGATCTCGCGATAGTCCTGCAGGCGGATTTCGATGCGGTCTTCGAGCCCGGCGGCTTTCACGCGCGCCGTGGCGAGGTCGAACTGGTTCTGCGAGAGCGTGACGCCCACGCAGCGCGCGCCGAACTTCTGCGCCGCGCGCAGCACGAGCGCGCCCCACCCGCAGCCGATGTCGAGCAGGCGCTGCCCCGGCTGCAACTGGATCTTGGTGAGGATGTGGTCGATCTTCTTTAGCTGCGCGGTGGCGAGGTCTTCGTCGCCGTTCTCGAAGTAGGCGCAGGAATAGACCATGTTCTCGTCGAGCCAGAGCCGGTAGAACTCGTTCGAGACGTCGTAGTGATACTGGATCGCTTTCTTGTCGGTGGTTTTCGAGTGCGTGAAGTAGCGCCGCACGCGCGCGAGCTTGCTGGCGCTCGTGACCGTGCTGCGGGCAAGCGAGTAGCCGATGTTGATGATGTCGGCGAGCTTGCCCTCGATGTCGATCTTGCCCTTCACGTAGGCTTCGCCGAGATTGTCGAGGCTCGGTTCGAGCAGTAGCGGCAGCGCGGACGCGCTGTTCACCTTCAGCGTGACCTGCGGCGCGGCGAAGTGGCCGAAGTCGTACTGCTGGCCGCTCCAGAGCACGAGGCGCGCCGGCAGGTTGGCCTGGTTGCGCACCTCGTCTACCCACTGTGCGAGTTTTTTCTCCCAGAACATGCGTTTTTCTCCGTGTCGATCCGGAGTTGGCGCTTTAGCGCTTTACTCCGGTCCCATGCGGGTTTGTGGCGGTCTGATAACGATGAAGCCTCAAGACAAAAGTGCAAAACGAATGACTCAAACGAACTGCGAGTGAACTGCCGGCAAACCTCAACCGCGGCGGACTGCGGGCGGGCCGGACGCGCATGGCCGGGCGGCGCTGGCGGTGGCCTACGGCGCGAGACGCTCGATCTGCCAGCCGGCGCCGTCACGCGTATAGCGGATGCGGTCGTGCAGGCGCGACGGACGGCCCTGCCAGAACTCGATCGCGTCCGGCACGAGGCGGTAGCCGCCCCAGTGCGGCGGGCGCGGCGGGTTCTCGCCGTACTTCGCGCTGATCTCGCGCTCGCGCGCTTCGAGTTCCGCGCGGTTGCCGATCACGGTGCTCTGCTCGGAAGCCCAGGCGCCGATGCGCGAGCCGAGCGGGCGCGAATGGAAGTAGCCGTCGCTTTCCTCGGCGCTGGTCTTCTCGACCTTGCCCTCGATGCGCACCTGGCGCTCCAGTTCGATCCAGTGAAAGAGCAGGCTCGCATGCGGATTTGCCGCGAGCTCGCGGCCCTTGCGGCTCTCGTAGTTCGTGAAGAATACGAAGCCGCGCTCGTCGACGCCCTTGATGAGCAGGATGCGCGCCGCCGGACGGCCCGTGGCGTCGACGGTGGCGACCGTCATGGCGTTGGGTTCGGGCAGCTTCGCGTCGAGCGCCTGGGAGAACCAGGTCTGGAACTGGCGGATGGGATCGCGGTCGACGTCGGCGGCATCAAGCGAGCCGAGCGAGTAGTTCTTGCGGAGGTCGGCGAGGGTTGTCATGTTTTATGCGGACACTTCAATACGGACAAGTATAGCGAAGGACGAAAATCGCCGTGCGCGCTCAACCCGGCGTTTTTCCTGAGGTGCGGACCGCCGGCGGCCACGGAACGATCTCGTCCGATCAGGCAAAATACGGGTCTCGCGTGGATCGGCGACCAGCTCGTCCGGTTCGCTTTCGCGCCTTTCTGAAGCTCCGTCGCCATGTCCAGTACCCCGATTTCGCCGCAAACCGATCTTACCGCGCCCCCCGTGACCGATGAAGCCGACAGGGCCCGCCGCTTTGGCGGCGTGGCGCGGCTTTACGGCGCACCGGTGCTCGCGGCGTTCGAGCGTGCGCATGTCGCGGTGATCGGCATTGGCGGCGTGGGGTCGTGGGTGGCGGAGGCGCTCGCGCGCAACGCGATCGGCAGGCTCACGCTGATCGATCTCGACAACGTGGCGGAAAGCAACACCAACCGCCAGATCCACGCGCTCGACGGCAACTATGGCAAGCCGAAGGTCGAGGCCATGGCGGAGCGCATCCGGCTGATCGACCCGGCCTGCGACGTGCGGCTTGTGGAGGATTTCGTGGAGCCGTCGAATTTCGATGCGCTGCTTGGCGGCGGCTTCGACTACGTGATCGACGCCATCGACAGCGTGCGCACGAAGACGGCGCTGATCGCGTGGTGCGTGGAGCACCGGCAGCCGCTCATCACGGTGGGCGGCGCGGGCGGGCAGCTCGACCCCACGCGCATTCGCATCGACGACCTCGCGCTGACGATCCAGGACCCGCTGCTCTCCAAGGTGCGCGGCCAGTTGCGCAAGCACCACGGCTTTCCGCGCGGACCGAAGGCGAAGTTCAAGGTGAGCGCCGTGTACTCGGACGAACCGCTCATCTATCCCGAAGCCGCGGTGGGCGACGTGGACCCCGAGGCCGAGCACGTCACCACGTCGCCGGGCCATCACGCTCCGGTCGGCCTCAATTGCGCGGGCTTCGGGTCGAGCGTCTGCGTGACGGCGAGCTTCGGTTTCGCGGCGGCCGCGCACGTGCTGCGCGCGATTGCGCATGGGGCAGTCGCGCGCTAAGCCGCTCCGGCGCCGCTTGCGGAATCCGCAAATCCACGAACCCGCAAAAGAAAACGCACGGCCCTGGCAGGCGCCGTGCGTTTTTTCGCTTCTATGCTGCGGTCGCTGTGCCGCTCAGTTGAGCATGGCGCTCAGCTTGCGCCGCCACTCGCTCACGAGCTGCGGCTGGTGCGCCGCGAGATCGAACACCGAGAGCATGGTCTTGCGGCCGATGTCGTCGCGGAAGGTGCGGTCGCGCCGGACGATCTCGAGCAACTGCTCCAGCGCGCCCGGGTACTTGCGCCGCGCGATCAGTGCGTTGGCGAGATCGAAGCGCGCCTCCAGATCCTCAGGATGGGCAGCCACCTGCGCTTCGAGCGCATCGGTGGGCGGCAGGTCGGCGGCGGCGTCGAGCGCGTCGAGACGCGTCTTGATCGCGTTGTAGCGCGGATCGATGCCCTGCGTCGTTTTCGGCGAGAGCAGCTCGGCTTCCTTGTGGGCCTCGTCGGCGCGGTTATCGGCGAGCAGCAGCTCGATCAGGTCCATGCGCGCGTCGTCGAAGCCCGGGTCGTAGGCCAGCGCGGCCTGGAGCGCATCGTAGGCCTCCTCGCGGCGGCCTTCGGCCAGCGCTTCCTGGGCGGCCTGGCGCTCGGTGGCCGCGGGGTCGGGGATCAGGCCGTCGATGAACTGGCGCAGCTGGCCTTCGGGCAGCACGCCGATGAACTGGTCGACAGGCCGGCCGTCCGCGAACGCGACGACATGAGGAATGCTGCGCACCTGGAAGTGCGCGGCGAGCTCCTGGTTTTCGTCGACGTTGACCTTCGCGAGCTTCCACTTGCCGCCGTATTCGGCTTCGAGCTTTTCGAGCATCGGGCCGAGCGTTTTGCACGGGCCGCACCACGGCGCCCAGAAGTCGATCAGCACGGGCGCGAGCGCCGATGCTTCGATCACGTCCTTTTCAAAAGTGGCCAGGGTGGTATCCATTGCGTCCTCGTTCGGTTCGCTCAGTTGAGTTCGGTCAGTCATGCGCCCAGATGGGGACGATACGCGGCGGATTCAATCGCCGCGGCTCGTCGTCCATCCAGCGCCGGCTCAATGCGGCTTCTTTTCCGGCAACGGAATCCATTCGGTTTCGCCGGGGACATGCCCCATTTCCTGGCGCGTCCACGCGGCTTTGGCGGCCTCGATTTTCTCGCGCGAGCTGGCCACGAAGTTCCATTCGATGAAGCGCTCGCCTTCGAGCTTCTCGCCGCCCAGCAGCATCACGCGCGCCCCGCCGGTGCTCGCGAGCGTGACGGTTTCGCCCGGCACGAGCACGGCCATCGTGGCGGGTTCGAGCGGCGTGCCGTCGATCGACAGATCGCCTTCGACGAGATACACGCCGCGTTCCTCGTGCTCCGCGTCGAGCGCGATCGCGCCGCCCGGCGCGAAGTCGCCCGCCACGTAGAGCGTGCCCGAGAAGGTCCCGACGGGCGAGGTCGCGCCGAACGCCGTGCCCGCGATTACGCGCAGCGCGACGCCGTTGCGCTCGATCTCCGGCAGCGTATCGGCGGCGTGATGGAAGAACGACGGCTCGGTGTCCTCGTGATCGAGCGGCAGCGCCACCCAGGTCTGGATGCCGTGCATGGTCATGCTTCTCGCGCGATCTTCGTCGGGCGTGCGCTCCGAGTGGACGATGCCGCGGCCCGCGGTCATCCAGTTGACGTCGCCGGGAACGATCTTCTGGCTGGAGCCGATGCTGTCGCGGTGCATGAGCGCCCCGTCGAACAGGTAGGTGACGGTGGCGAGGCCGATGTGCGGGTGCGGGCGCACGTCGACGCCCGCGCCCGGTTCGAGCGTGGCCGGGCCCATATGGTCGAAGAAGATGAAGGGGCCGACGAGACGCGCGGCGAGCGCGGGCAGCACGCGCCGCACGAGCAGATTGCCGATGTCGCGCGTATGGGGCTTGAGGACCGCTTTGATCGATGAGGACATGGCGCTTCCTTGATGGATCGGTGTGGACACGTTAGAGCAGGATGGGCGGCTCGATGCGAGGCGCCGCGGCTTCGCTCGCGGGCAGGCGCTCATTCTAACGCCCGCTGTCGCGCCATGCTGCGTGACGGGGATGACGGCGCGGTACACTCGCCAGTTCGACAGAAATGAAGCGGAGGAGGCGATGTCGCCGAAGGATCTGCTGTTCGCGCTGGTGGTGGTGCTGGCGTGGGGCGTGAATTTCGTGGTGATCAAGGTGGGTCTGCACGGCGTGCCGCCGATGCTGCTGGGCGCGTTGCGTTTCCTGCTGGCGGCGTTTCCGGCGGTGCTGTTCGTGAAGCGGCCGAACCTGCCCTGGAAGTGGCTCCTGGCCTACGGCTCGACGATCTCGTTCGGGCAGTTCGCATTCCTGTTCTCCGCCATGTACGTGGGCATGCCGGCCGGGCTCGCCTCGGTCGTGCTGCAGGCGCAGGCGTTCTTCACGCTCGCCTTCGCGGCGTTCTTTCTGAGCGAACGCTTCCATGCGCAGAATGTGATCGGCTTGCTGATCGCGGCGGGCGGCCTCGCGCTGATCGGGCTGCAGTCGGGCGCGGGCGGGGGCGCGCAGGCGATGACGCTCGCCGGCTTCGGGCTCACGCTTTGCGCGGCCGTGATGTGGGCGCTCGGCAACATCGTCACGAAGAAGGTGGGCAGGATCGATCTGGTCGGGCTCGTCGTCTGGGCGAGCCTGATTCCGCCGCTGCCGTTCCTCGTGCTGTCGTACTGCTTCGAAGGTCCGCAGCGCATCGTGGGCGCGCTCGAAGGGATCGGAATGTCGTCGGTGCTCGCGATCGTTTATCTCTCGTTCATCGCGACGCTGCTCGGCTACAGCCTCTGGAGCCGCCTGCTCTCGAAGTATCCCGCAAGCCAGGTGGCGCCGTTCTCGCTGCTCGTGCCGATCGTCGGGCTCGCCTCGGCGTCGGTGCTGCTCGGCGAGCGTTTGACCGTTGCGCAGATCGGCGGCGCTGCGCTTGTCATGGGCGGGCTCGTCGTCAACGTGTTCGGGGGCTGGGTGCGGCAGCGGCTCGCCACGGCGCGTTAGCCGCACGCCAGCCGGCGGCGCTTGCGCCCGTAAAAGAAAACGCCGCGCGCCCATGGGCTGCGCGGCGTCGCGGCGGGGGGAGAGGATTGACGCGCTTCAGGTCATGCGATTCTTCGCGAGCGGCGGATTCGCCGCGAAGTAGCGCTTGATGCCCTTGAGAATGGCGTCCGCCATCTTGTCGCGGTAGGCGTCGTCGTTGAGCTTGACCTCTTCTTCCGGGTTGCTGATGAACGCGGTCTCTACAAGGATCGACGGGATGTCGGGCGCCTTGAGCACCGCGAAACCCGCCTGCTCGACCGAGCCCTTGTGCAGCTTGTTGATGTCGCCGATCTCGTCGAGAACGAAGCCGCCGTAACGCATCGAGTCGCGAATCTGCGCCGTGGTGGACATGTCGAAGAGCGCGCGATTCACTGCGGCGTCGGCGGTCTGCACGTTGATCCCGCCGATCTGGTCCGACGCGTTCTCCTTGTTCGCCATCCAGCGCGCCGCGGCGCTCGACGCCCCATGTTCCGAGAGCGCGAACACCGACGAACCGCGCGCGAGCGGCGTCGTGAAGGCATCGGCATGGACCGAGACGAAGAGGTCCGCGCCCACGCGCCGGGCCTTTTGCACGCGCACGTTCAGCGGCACGAAGAAGTCGGCGTCGCGCGTCATCATCGCGCGCATATTGGGCTGGGCGTCGATCTTGGCGCGCAGCTTCTTCGCGATGTCGAGCGCGATGTGCTTTTCGTACGTGCCTGCGCTGCCGATGGCGCCCGGGTCCTCGCCGCCGTGGCCCGGGTCGACGGCGACCGTGAGGAGGCGTATCGTGCCGCCCTTGCCCGACTTCGGCGTGACGAAACCATAGTCGTCGCCGTTGCTGCTGTCGCTGTCGTCGTTCTGCGCGAGCGCGGCGGTGTCCGGCGCGGGTTTGGGCGTGCGCTGCACGATGACGGCAGGCGGCACCGGTGGCGCCGGGCGCGGCGCGGCAGGGTGCGCGGATGGCGCATTCCCCGCATCGGCCGCGTCGTTCTGCGCATAGTGCTGGAAGAACGCGTCGCTGTTGTCGCCGGACTGGGCGCCCGGCGGCGGAGCGGGTGGCGCGGCAGGCCCCGCGAGCGTCGAGGGCGGAACGTCGTGCCGCATCGCCTCGCGCGCGTCGAGCTGCTCCTGCTTTTTGTCGGTCTGCGCGAGCAGATCCATCATCGGATCGGGCGCGATGGCCGGGTAGAGATCGAACACCAGCCGGTATTTGTAGGAGCCCACCGGCTCCAGCGTGAACACCTGCGGCTTCACCGAGCCCTTCAGGTCGAACACCATGCGCACGACGTGCGGCTGGTATTGTCCCACGCGCACCGCCTGGATCTGCGGATCGTTCGGCGTGATCTTGGAGACGAGGTTCTTCAGGGCGTCGTCGAGGTCGAGACCGCTGATATCGACGACGAGCCGGTCCGGGCTCTGCAGCATTTGCTGCGAGGTGGCGAGCGGCTGGTCCGATTCGATCGTGACGCGCGTGTAGTCGCGCGCGGGCCACACGCGCACGCCGAGCACCGAGGTCGCCCACGCAAGCCGCGGCGCGGCCACGGAGAGGCCGAGCACGAGCGTGGACGCGCCCGCCTTCAGGATCTGCCGGCGCCGCCAGTTGTGCGTGGCGGTGGCCGCGGATTCGATCGAGCGGAACGGTTTGATTAACATCTTTCTAGACATGCCTTTCCTGATGCGCTGTATGCGTAGGCGGTCAGCACGCGGCCTTCGCCTTGTTCTCCGGGTTCCAGCGAAAATACGAGGTCCGGCACGCCGAGCAGGCCTTGCGCGCGTTGCGGCCACTCGACGAGACACACCGCGCCGGCTGCGAAATATTCGCGAAAGCCGGCGTCGGCCCATTCAGCCGGATCGCTGAAACGGTACAGATCGAAGTGATAGAGCGGGAGTTCCCCGTTCGGCGTCGCGACCGTGTACGGTTCGACGAGCGTATAGGTGGGGCTGCGCACGCGGCCCGTGTGACCCAGCGCGCGCAGCGTGGCGCGCACGAGCGAGGTCTTGCCCGCGCCGAGGTCGCCCAGCAGCTGGACCTGCAGGCCGTCGAAGCGCGCGGCTGCCCCGGCACGCTGCGCTTCGAGCGCGAGGGCGAGGCGCGTGCCGAACGCGTCGGTGGCCGCTTCGTCCGGCAGGTCGAAGCGCCGTTCGAGCAGGACCGGGGCCGGCGTTTGCGGCGCATGCAGCGCGTGATCGGGGCCGGGCATGTCGGGCTTCAGGGGCATTCTCGTAAAATAACGTGATGAACCGCAGTCCCTCGCCTTCCTCTTCAAGCCTCGCGTACGCCACGACGGACGCGGAGGGCTGCGCGCCCGTCGCGATGCCTGCCGCCGCGTCGTGCGAGCCGGCAGCGCCTCGCGCGCCGTCGGGGCCGTCGCTCGATGCGGCGGCGCTTGCCGCCCTCGCGGCGCGCATCCGGACATGGGGACGCGAACTGGGGTTCGGTGCGATCGGCATCAGCGATACCGACCTCTCGCATGCCGAAGCGGGCCTCGCCGCATGGCTCGAAGCCGGCTGCCACGGCGAGATGGATTATATGGCCAAACATGATATGAAACGTGCGCGGCCCGCAGAGCTTGTGGCCGGTACGCGACGCGTGATTTCCGTGCGCATGGCCTATTTGCCGGCCGCGACGCTGGCGCCGGCGGCGTTGAATGGGCCGGGAAAGACGGCCGAAAGTGCTTCGCAAGATGCGGCGCGCGACGGGCAGCCCGCACGCTTGCAGGAGGCGCCGCGCGAGTACGCGCAGGGCGGATGGCGCGAGCGCGAGCACGCGCGTCTCGCCGATCCGCAGGCGGCGGTCGTGTCGATCTACGCGCGCGGTCGCGACTATCACAAGGTGTTGCGTGCGCGCTTGCAGCAACTCGCGGACCGCATCGAAGCCGAGATCGGCGCGTTCGGCCATCGCGTGTTCACCGATTCGGCGCCGGTGCTCGAAGTGGAGCTTGCGCAGAAGGCCGGCATCGGCTGGCGCGGCAAGCATACGCTGCTGCTGCAGCGCGACGCCGGATCGCTCTTCTTCCTCGGCGAGATCTACGTCGATCTGCCGTTGCCGACGGATGCCGAAACCGCGGGGTCCATCGTGGCCGATTCCCCCGCCGCGCGAGCGCCGGCCGTGCCTGAAACGGCCGGCGCGCACTGCGGCAGCTGCACGCGCTGCATCGGTGCGTGCCCGACCGGCGCGATCACCGGGCCGTATCGCGTGGACGCGCGGCGCTGCATCTCGTATCTGACGATCGAGCTGAAGGGCAGCATTCCGCTCGACATGCGCGAGCTGATCGGCAATCGCGTGTATGGGTGCGACGACTGCCAGCTCGTGTGCCCCTGGAACAAGTTCGCGCAGGCGGCGCCCGTCGCCGATTTCGACGTGCGCCATGGGCTCGATCGCGCGACGCTCGTCGAGCTGTTCGACTGGAGCGCGAAAGATTTCGACGCGCGCATGCAGGGCAGCGCGATTCGCCGTATCGGCTACGAGCGGTGGTCGCGCAACATCGCGGTGGCGATGGGCAATGCGCTGCGCGCGCGTCCCGCGCTGGAGGAGGGCGCTCGCGAGGCGATCGTCGCGGCGCTGCATGCGCGCGGGGACGACGACTCGGAGCTGGTTCGCGAACACGTGCGCTGGGCGCTCGAAGCGGCGTAAAGTGCAGAATCTGGCAGAAAGCGAGAGGGTAAGCGCGGCGGCGAATGCGCTTGCCGCGCAGACGGAGGCAATCATGTTCAATGCAGTGATCGACGCGCCGTTCGGCAAGGTCGGCATTCGCACCGGCGGCGAAGCCGTGCGCGAGATCGTCTATCTGAATCGAACGACGGCCAGCGTCGAGCCGGACTGCGTGCTCGCGGCGCGCGCGGCAGAGCAGATCGCGCGTTATTTCGACGACGCGTCGGTGGGTTTCGACCTGCCGCTCGCCGCGCGCGGCACGCCGTTCCAGCAGCGCGTCTGGCACGGCATCAGCGCGATTGTCGCGGGCGGTGTGCTGACCTACGGCGAGCTCGCGAAGCGCATTGGCAGCGACTCGGCGCGCGCGGTCGGCCAGGCGTGCGGCTCGAATCCCTTTCCGCTCGTGATTCCGTGCCATCGCGTGGTTTCGGCAAGCGGAATCGGGGGCTTTGCGCACCACGGCGGCGAGGGCTTTTTCCGTGACGTGAAGCGCTGGCTGCTCGCCCACGAGGGTGTCGCCTTCCGATGACGAACGCCGTAACGCCCGTGAAGCCCGTGGCGCCCGTGGCGCCCGCCACGACCGCAGCCGACGATGCGCTCGCCGCGCACGAGGCCAACGACGGCGACAGCGCAGCGGCGCCTGCCTTCGACGACGCCGAAAGCTTGCCCCCCGAAGCCGCGTCGGCGCTGGCGCAGAGCCTGCTCGCCATCGACACCTTCTGCGACGCGATGTGGCTCGAACACGGCCTGTCGCGCAACACGCTCGATGCTTACCGGCGCGATCTGAAGCTCTTTTCGGCGTGGCTCGCGAGCGCGCGCTCGGGGACGCTCGACACGACGCACGAGGGCGATCTCTTTGCCTACAGCGCGAGCCGCAAGGCGGACAAGTCGACCTCGGCGAACCGGCGTCTTTCGGTGTTTCGCCGCTACTACGGCTGGGCGCTGCGCGAGCGGCGCGTGGTGACCGATCCCACCGTGCGGGTGCGTTCGGCGAAGCAGCCACCGCGTTTTCCCACGACGCTTACCGAAGCACAGGTGGAGGCGCTCCTCGGCGCACCGGACGTGAGCACGTCGCTCGGCCTGCGCGATCGCACGATGCTCGAACTGATGTATGCGAGCGGCCTGCGCGTGACCGAGCTCGTGACGCTCAAGACCGTGGAGGTGGGGCTGAACGAAGGGGTCGTGCGCGTGCTGGGCAAGGGCGCGAAGGAGCGGCTGATTCCGTTCGGCGAGGAGGCGCACGCCTGGATCGAGCGGTATCTGCGCGAGTCGCGGCCCGCGCTGCTTGGCCCGCGCACGACCGACGCGCTGTTCGTCACGGCCCGCGCCGAGGGCATGACGCGCCAGCAGTTCTGGCACATCATCAAGCGCCATGCGGCCGCGGCCGACGTGCACGCGCCGCTGTCGCCGCACACGCTGCGGCACGCGTTCGCGACGCACCTGCTCAATCACGGCGCCGACCTGCGCGTAGTGCAGCTGCTGCTCGGCCACAGCGACATCTCCACGACGCAGATCTATACCCACGTCGCACGCGAGCGCCTCAGGCTGCTGCACGCGAAGCATCATCCGCGAGGGTAGGCGCGAGCGGCGCGGCCCGGTGCCGCCTTTGTCCCGCGTTTGCCCTGCGTTTGCCCATTACAATGCGCCGATGAGCAAATCGAAACACGTCTCCGAAACGCCCGCCACGCAGATGCTGCGCCGCGCGGGCATCGCGTTCGGCGAGCATCCCTACGAATATGTCGAGCATGGCGGCACGGAGGAATCCGCGCGTCAGCTCGGCGTGGACGAACATCGCGTCGTGAAGACGCTCGTGATGGAGGATGAGCGCGCGAAGCCGCTGATCGTGCTGATGCACGGGGACCGCAAGGTCTCCACGAAGAACCTCGCGCGCCAGATCGGCGCGAAGCGCGTCGAGCCCTGCAAGCCCGAGGTCGCGAACCGGCATTCGGGCTATCTCGTGGGCGGCACGTCGCCGTTCGGCACGAAGAAGACCATGCCCGTCTACGTGGAATCGACGGTGCTCGAACTCGACGAAATCTGGCTCAACGGCGGCCGCCGCGGCTACCTGGTGAGTCTCGCGCCGGCGGTGCTCGTCTCGCTGCTGGACGCGAAGCCGGTGCAGTGCGCCAGCGTGGAGTGACGGCGGCCGCTTCCCGTATGCGCGGGATGCGCCCCATCCGGCGCGGGCCGCGCCTCCGTACGTTCCCTGATTCGCGCTCACCCGGCGCCCGCGCTTCGGTAGAATGGGCGCCTTCGCGCGCCCCCGCCCGGCCTCGACGGCCGCGCCGCGCGCCTCCTTCACCAATTACCGGGTTTCGCGCATGTACAACCTGATCGTCGCCGTTCTTGCCTATCTGATCGGCTCGGTATCGTTCGCCGTGATCGTGAGCGCCGCGATGGGGCTCGCCGATCCGCGCTCCTACGGTTCCGGCAATCCCGGCGCGACCAATGTTCTGCGCAGCGGCAACAAGAAGGCCGCGATCCTCACGCTGATCGGCGACGCGTTCAAGGGCTGGCTGGCCGTGTGGCTCGCCGCGCATTTCGGCCCGCACTTCGGGCTCGGCGACGACGCCATTGCGCTTGCCGCGATCGCCGTGTTCCTCGGCCATCTGTATCCCGTGTTCTTCCGCTTCCAGGGCGGCAAGGGCGTGGCGACGGCCGCGGGCGTCCTGCTCGCGATCCATCCGGTGCTGGGCCTCGCCACGCTGCTCACCTGGCTCATCGTCGCGTTCTTCTTCCGCTACTCGTCGCTCGCGGCGCTCGCCGCCGCCGTGTTCGCACCGATCTTTTACGTCTTTCTGTTCGGCCCGCACGTCATCGCGCTCGCCGTTCTCGCGATGAGCGTGCTGCTGTTCTGGCGCCACCGCTCGAACATCTCGAAGCTGATGGCGGGCAAGGAAAGCCGCATCGGCGACAAGAAGAAACCGGCCGCCGAAGCCGGCCAGTAATACCACCCAGCACGATCGAGTCCCCTCGATTATGATCAAGCCCCAATTAATGGGGCTCAAGTCCCGCGTCGCGGTCGCCGTAAACGCCGGTGAAGTCCCAAATAGTGTTTGCCGGCCAACCGTTTCATTCCCCGCACCCGACGCCCTTCATGTTCTCCACCATTCGCGCGCGCATCGTCGCGCTCGCTGTCGTCATCGTCGTCGTGGCGCTTGGCGCCAATACGGCGCTCGATTATTTCGTTGCTAACTCGCACAACACCGAGTCGGTGAACAGCACGCTCACGGCTGTCGAAGACAGCCACGCTGCGGGCATCAACGACTGGATCGCCTCGCACGCGCAGATGATCAACTCGCTGCAGGACGTGGTGATCGATCCGGCGGATCCGGTTCCGGCGCTCAAGCAGGTCGCGACGGCGGGCGGATTCACCAACGTCTACGTCGGCTACGCGGACAAGACCGCAAAATTCTCCGATCCCACCGGCATCCCGCCCGACTACGATCCCACCGGCCGCCCCTGGTACAAACAGGCCGTCGCGGCGGGCAAGGGCGTGGTGACGCCACCTTACGTGGATGCCGGCAGCGGCAAGCTGGTCGTGGCGTTCGCGACGCCCGTAATCCGTGACGGCGTAGTGAAAGCCGTGGTTTCAGGCGATGTCTCGATGGACAGCGTGATCGCCAACGTCCGCTCGATCCAGCCGACGCCCGCGAGCTTCGGCATGCTGGTGGACAGCAGCGGCCAGATCGTCGCGCATCCCGACGCGAAGCTCACGCTCAAGCCCGTTTCGGAACTGGCGCCCGACCTGGCCGGCGACCGTCTCGCCGTCCTGTTCGCCTCCACGGACCCGATGTCCGTGGACGTGGGCAGCAGCATCAAGCTGATGCGCGCCGAGCCGATCGCGGGCACGGACTGGCATGTGATCGTCGCGCTCGATCGTGCGGATGCGACGGCGGGCATGCGCTCGCTGCTGACCGCCTCGCTGATCGCACTCGTGGTGATCGCGGTAGCGGCCGCCCTGATCATGGCGGCGGCAACGGCCGTGTCGTTCCAGCGCCTTTCGAAGGTGCGCGACGCCATGGACGCCATCAGCGCGGGTGAGGGCGACCTCACGCAGCGCCTGCCGGCCGAGGGCACCGACGAGGTCGCGCAGATCGCGCGCTCGTTCAATGCCTTCATGGACAAGCTGCGCGACGTGATGCGCCATATCCGCGATACCAGCGAATCGGTGCGCACCGCGAGCGACGAGATCGCCGCCGGCAACGTTGACCTGTCGGGCCGCACCGAATCGGCGGCGGCGAGCCTGCAGCAGACGGCGGCTTCGATGGAGCAGATCACGGCGACGGTCGCGCAGTCGGCCAACGCGGCGCAGCAGGCCGACGTGACGGCGGCCTCGGCCTCGCAGGTGGCCTCGCGCGGCGGCGCCGTCATCAACGACGTGGTGCGCACGATGGGGTCGATCGAAGAGGCCTCGGTGAAGATTGCGGACATCATCGGCGTGATCGACGGTATCGCATTCCAGACCAACATCCTTGCGCTGAACGCAGCCGTGGAGGCCGCGCGCGCGGGCGAGCAGGGCCGCGGCTTCGCGGTGGTGGCGGGCGAGGTGCGCAGCCTCGCGCAGCGCAGCGCGCAGGCGGCGCGCGAGATCAAAGACCTGATCGAGTCGACGGTGGCGAGCGTCACGTCGGGCTCGCAGCAGGTGCGCCGCGCGGGCGAAACGATGGACGAAATCGTGCAGAACGTGGGGAACGTCACGACCATCATTTCCGAAGTCACGAATGCGGCGAGCGAACAGACGCGCGGCATTCAGGAAGTGAATCGCGCCGTGAGCCAGCTCGACGAAATGGTCCAGCAGAACGCGGCGCTCGTCGAGGAATCGACGGCGGCCGCCGCGGCGCTGCGCGGTCAGGCGACGAACCTCGCGGTGGCGGTGGGGCAGTTCAGGCTGGACTGACGGGGAGAGGCGGGCAGAAGGGTTCGCGAGAGGGCGGCGCTACGGCGCCGCCCTTCTTTTTTGGGGGTGGCAGCGGCCCGATGCCGGGGCGGGTTCGGAAGCGCATTGGCCGTCCGGACGAGGTTTCATCGGGGCGTGCCGCCATTACGCTGATAACGCGTGACCTCCCTTCTTGCGCCAAAGCAAACGTTGTGAACGCTCAGGGAGAAAGCAGGCACACAGCTAACCCATAAACCCAACGTTAGGTTACGATGCGAATTATGCCCACTGTCCTTCGCGTGCCCGGTTATCGCGTGGTGATCTATCCGAACGACCATCGCCCCGCTCATGTCCACGTCGAAAGCCCGCAAGGGTCGTGTGTGTTCAACCTGAATTGCCCTGACGGTCCGCTCGAAGTGCGCGAGCTCTATGTGCTTGCGGCGCAGCAGGTCGTACGCCTTGTGCGCGTGCTCGAGCTGGAAATTTTTCCGCTATGCAGGGCTTGGTGGAGGATCCATGGTCAACATTAGCAACGAGCAGATCGAAGCAGCGCGCGAAGCCGGCGCGCAGAGTCCCGTTGTCGTATCGGCGGGTTACAACGGCACGCATGCGCGGCTCGAGATCGGTTTCGCCAACGGCGTCTACCTTGCGGTGCCCGTCGTGCTCATTGAGGAACTGCAGACACTCAGTTCGCCGCCCACTGCCGCGCAGCTTTCCGAAGTCGAAATCTGGGGTGGCGGGCAATCGGTTTATTTTCCGCGACTGGATCTTTCGCTGTGGGCGCCGGGCTTGCTGCAAGGCGTGTTTGGCTCGCGTGCCTGGATGCGCGAACTGGCGCGCGCCATGGGCTCTGTCACCTCGCCCGCGAAGGCCGCAGCCGCCCGCGCCAACGGGCGCAAGGGCGGCCGTCCTCGCAAGGAGCGCGATTCTTCCAGCGAAGCGGTCGAACCAGCGGCGAGGTCGGCGGCATGAGGGTGCCGCAGGCTCAATCGGGGGGAATGCGGCGGGCGAAGAACGAGGGCGGCGCACCCGGGCGGGCACACCGCGCGGGTGCAGCTCAGTCGCGGAAGTTGTTGAAGTCGAGCGGCGTGTCGGTGACGTCCTTGCGCAGCATGGCGATCACGCTTTGCAGGTCGTCGCGCTTGGCGCCCGTCACGCGCACGGCGTCGCCCTGGATGCTGGCTTGCACCTTGATCTTGCTGTCCTTCACGAGCCTGACGATCTTCTTCGCGAGGTCGCCCGAAACGCCTTTCTTCACGGTGATGACCTGCTTGACCTTGTCGCCGCCGATCTTCTCGATCTTGCCGTAGTCGAGAAAGCGCACGTCCACGTTGCGCTTGGCCATCTTCGAGAGCAACACATCCTTCACCTGGTCGAGCTTGAAATCGTCGTCGGCGAACGCGGTCAGCTCGCGCTCCTTTTGCTCGACGCGCGCGTCCGAACCCTTGAAGTCGAAGCGCGTCGAGATCTCCTTGTTGGATTGCTCGATGGCGTTCTTGACTTCGATCATATTGGCTTCGCTGACGACGTCAAACGATGGCATTGCATTCTCCCAGTAGTGCGAGCGGCGCATCCACGGGCCACGGCCGCCGAATCCGGCGGCGGGCCGCGCACTCGCTATAATCACGGACCGACGCCATTCTACCGGCGCCTCGCGCGTTTGCCCAAGGCCGCACAGCCATGCCGTGCAGGGTGGACGTAGCGGCCGGCAGACCGCGCGCAGGCGCTTTGCGCACGGCGCGTGCCGTTTGCGAGGGTCTTGCCCGTTGCGCTGGTTTCACCTTGTTTTTTTCCGTTGGCCCCGATGTCCGCTCTTCATTCGACCGCCGTCGATTCGCCCCCCGCGTGGTTTGCCGCCGGCTATCCGCTGCGTGCGCACAACACGTTCGGCTTCGACGTACGCGCGCGCCTTGCCTGTCGCATCGACACCGAAGCTGCCCTGACTGAAGCCGCGCGCGACCCGCGTGCGGCCGGGCTCGCCACGCTCGTGCTGGGCGGCGGCAGCAATATCGTGCTTACGCGCGATTTCGACGGCCTCGTGCTGCTCGTGGCGCTGCGCGGGCGCCGCGTCGTGCGCGAGGACGAAGAGGCCTGGTATGTCGAGGCGGCGGCCGGCGAGAACTGGCACGATTTTGTGGCCTGGACGCTCGAAGCGGGCATGCCCGGGCTCGAAAACCTCGCGCTCATTCCCGGCACGGTGGGCGCGGCGCCGATCCAGAACATCGGCGCATACGGGCTCGAAATGGCCGAGCGGTGCGTGTCGGTGCGCATGATCGAGATGGCGTCAGGCGCGGTGGTCGAGTTCGACGCGGCGCAATGCGCGTTCGGCTATCGCGACAGCTTTTTCAAACGCGAAGGGCGGGACCGCTACGTGATCACGGCGGTGACGTTCCGCTTGCCGAAGCAATGGCGGCCGAACGCCGCTTACACCGATCTCGCTCGGGCGCTGGCCGAGAGTGGCCGGGCGGAAGCGCCCGATGCGCGCGCGGTGTTCGACGCGGTTGTGGCCGTGCGGCGTGCGAAGCTGCCCGATCCGCAGTTGCTCGGCAACGCGGGCAGCTTCTTCAAGAATCCGGTGATCGACGCTGCGCAGTTCGACGTGTTGCTCGAGCGCGAGCCGCAGATCGTCTCCTATCGCCAGGCCGATGGACGCGTAAAGCTGGCGGCGGGCTGGCTCATCGACCGGTGCGGCTGGAAAGGCCGTGCGCTGCGCACGGCGGCCGTGCACGACCGCCAGGCGCTGGTGCTCGTGAATCGCGGCGGCGCGACGGGTGCCGATATCCTTGAACTCGCGCAGGCCATCCGGCGCGACGTCGAGGCGCGTTTCGGCGTCCTGCTCGAACAAGAGCCCGTGAGCCTCTAAGCCTCTCTAAACCTGCCTGGACGCAACATGGCCGTCGGGCGTGCCGGTGACGACCGCGTCAGGTCATCTTACGTCAGACGACCTTGTCCTGGCCCGCGAATACGGGGCCTTGCACGAATCGCACGTCGTACTGCTGCAGCTGCTCGAACTGGGCAGCGTCCGCGACGCGATTGAATATGAGCGGCATGCGTAGCCGCGCGGCATAGCTCACGAGCGGCTTGACCATCGAATCGCGCAGCGCCGAAGTCGCATCCATCTTCACGAAATCGAGCCGCGCCATATCGGACACCGAAAGGATCTGTCCGGCGTTCGGCAGATTGCCCGCCACCTTGAATCCGTGACGCTGATAGCTCTTCGTCAGATAGCCGACGAAGGTCCGGTGCGCCACCGCCGCCGCCGGCAGCTCGATCACGACGCGTCCGGGATTCAGTCCGAACGACAGCAGCACGTTCGAAAAATGCCTTCCGTGGTCGTACTTCACGCTTTTCAACAGCCGTTCGTGCACGCGCAGGAACAGCAGCCCATGCTGCTGCGAGCCGAGAAAATTGATGGTGTGCAGCGCCCGGACCATGCGATCGAGCGCGACCAGTTCGGGGTCGTCGAGCGAATCGACGAACGGATCGCACGGCGCGGCCTGGCCGTCCTGCTCGCGCAGCGTCACGGCCTGAAAGCCCAGTTCGTCGCCAAAGCGGGATGCGCTGCCCAGGTCGGCCACGAGCGATTGCACGCCGCTATGCACGCTGATGTCGTAGATCGGCTCGTAGGCCGACAACAGTTCCATGCCGCGTCGCCTCGCGACGGCTTGGCCATGGTGGGGACCCGTGCCCATCGCAAGATGCTCGCCGAGAAATGGGTGATCGGCGGCGCGGGCGACAAGCTCGGGAACGGTGAGAGCTCTCATGTCGATGTGGTTGGCGGCGCTGGCCCCGGGTAAGGCGCCGCGCGTCGCGCGTGCGCCGGGGCCGCATGACTGGATGGTAGCAGTCGCCGGGCCTGGCGATTCGACTTCTTGCTTATAACGTTATCGATGCCGCGCCGCCGGACGGCTCGAATTCCGCTCCCAATTCCATACGGCCCGTCCGTGACCAGGGTTTACACCATATTTCACTATTCATAATCCGTTTTACTATTCGTAAATCGCGCGACGCACCGTCGCATCCTTTTCGATTTGACCCGGATCGAGCCGGGCGGCTCGCCGCCGGCCCGGAGCACGTGGAGACATCAGCATGAACGCACCCTTGCGACACCCCGCCGGGGCCGACCAGGCCCAACGCGGCTACATGAGCGGCTTCGCCAACGAATTCGCGACCGAAGCGCTGCCCGGCGCGCTGCCCGAGGGTCGGAATTCGCCGCAGCGCGTGGCCTACGGCCTCTACGCCGAGCAGATTTCGGGCACGGCCTTTACTGCGCCGCGCTCGCACAACCGCCGTTCGTGGCTCTATCGCATCCGCCCCGGCGCCGTGCATCAGCCGTTCACGCCGCTCGCCGCGCGCGCGCTGCATGGCGCGCCGCGCCTTTGCGCAGACTTCGGCGCCGTGCCGCCCACGCCGCCGAACCAGCTGCGCTGGGACCCGCTGCCGATGCCGACCGAGCCCACCGACTTCGTCGACGGCTGGGTGACGATGGCGGGCAACGGCTCGGCAGCCTCGATGAGCGGCTGCGCGATCCATCTGTACGCCGCGAACCGTCCGATGACGGACCGCTTTTTCTACAACTCGGACGGCGAGTTGCTGATCGTCCCGCAGCACGGCCGCCTCGCGATTTCGACCGAGATGGGCAAGCTCGACGTCGAGCCGTTCGAGATCGTCGTGATTCCGCGCGGCGTGCGCTTTACGGTCGATCTGCCCGACGGCGAAGCGCGCGGCTACATCTGCGAAAACTTCGGCGCGCTGCTGCGCTTGCCCGACCTCGGCGTGATCGGCTCGAACGGCCTCGCGAACCCGCGCGACTTCCTCACGCCGCATGCGGCCTACGAGGATCGCGAAGGCCGCTTCGAACTCGTCACGAAGCTGAACGGCGAGCTGTGGCGCGCGGACATTGGCCATTCGCCGCTCGACGTCGTGGCATGGCACGGCAACTACGCGCCCTACAAATACGACCTGCGCCGCTACAACACGATCGGCTCGATCAGCTACGACCACCCGGATCCGTCGATCTTCCTCGTGCTGCAATCGCCTACCGATACGCCGGGCGTCGACTCCATCGACTTCGTGATCTTCCCGCCGCGCTGGCTTGCAGCGGAGAACACGTTCCGTCCGCCCTGGTACCACCGCAACATCGCGAGCGAGTTCATGGGCCTCGTGCACGGCGTGTACGACGCCAAGGCCGAAGGTTTCGTGCCGGGCGGCGCGAGCCTGCACAACTGCATGTCGGGCCACGGCCCGGATGCCGAGACCTTCGAAAAGGCCTCGAACGCCGATACCTCGAAGCCGCACAAGGTCGGCGACACGATGGCGTTCATGTTCGAAACCCGCACGCTGATTCGTCCGACGCGCCACGCGCTCGAATCGGCGCAGTTGCAGGCCAACTACTACGAGTGCTGGCAAGGCCTCGCGAAACATTTCAATCCGGAGAAGCAATGAGCAGCCATCTGACGAACGAGCTTCAGGCGACGCTCGACCCCGCGCGCAAGAGCTGGATCGACAGCGCCAACGATCCGCACTGTGACTTCCCGATCCAGAACCTGCCGTTCGGCGTGTTCAGCGACGCGAAGAACGCGGCACCGCGTGTGGGCGTCGCGATCGGCGACCTGATCGCTGACCTCGCGGTGCTGCACGATGCGGGCTTGCTGCGGCTGCCCGCAGGCGCTCCGCAGGACGTGTTCGCGCGCGGCGCGCTGAACGGGTTCATCGCGCTGGGCCGCGAGGCATGGCGCAGCGTACGCGTGCAGCTCTCCGCACTGCTGGCGCGCGAAAGCGCGACGCTGCGCGACGACGCGGCGCTCAAGGCGCGCGCCTTCGTGCGCCAGGCCGACGCCGCGCTGCATCTGCCCGTGGAGATTCCCGGCTACACGGACTTCTATTCGTCGAAGGAACACGCGACGAACGTGGGCAGCATGTTTCGCGATCCGAAGAATGCGCTGTTGCCGAACTGGACGGAAATGCCGATCGGCTATAACGGGCGCGCCTCGTCGGTGGTGGTGAGCGGTACGCCGGTGCGTCGCCCGCGCGGCCAGCTCAAGCTGCCCGATCAGGAGCGCCCCGTGTTCGGCGCGTGCCGCAAGCTCGACATCGAACTCGAAACCGGCTTCATCGTCGGCCGCGGCAACGCGCTGGGCGAGCCGATCGCCTGCCCGGACGCCGAGGATCACATCTTCGGCATGGTGCTGCTCAACGATTGGAGCGCGCGCGATATCCAGCAGTGGGAATACGTGCCGCTCGGGCCGTTCAACGCGAAAGGCTTCGCGACCACGATCTCGCCGTGGGTGGTGACGCTCGACGCGCTGGAGCCGTTCCGCGTGGCGCAGCCGCAGCAGGAGCCGCAGCCGCTCGAATATCTGCGCCACGCGGGCGATCATGCGTTCGATATCGCGCTCGAAGTACGGCTGCGCCCGGAAGGCGCTGGCGAGGCGAGCACCATCGCGCGCACGAATTTCCGCTACATGTACTGGTCGATGGCGCAGCAGCTCGCGCATCACACGGTGGCCGGCTGCAACACGCGCGTGGGCGACCTGATGGGTTCGGGCACGATCTCGGGGCCGACGCCCGACTCGTTCGGCAGCCTGCTCGAACTCACGTGGAACGCGAAGAATCCGCTCGAACTCGAGAAGGGCGGCACGCGCGGCTTCATCGAGGACGGCGACGAGCTCACGCTCGCGGGCTGGTGCCAGGGCGACGGCTATCGCGTGGGCTTCGGCACCTGCGCCGGCAAGATCCTGCCCGCGCTGGAGTCCTGATAGCCAAAGGCGCGCTTCAGGCCTGCACGAGAGCGCGTGTCCGCTCCCAGCGCAGCGCGCCTAGAAAGACGAGTACGGCGGCGAACAGCACCCAGAGCATCGCATCGGATCCGGCGTGCTCCATCAGCACGCCGGTGACAATGGGGCCCGCGAAGCTCGCGGCGCTCCACGAGGCGCTTACGATCGCGCTCGCCGAGACGAGCGCGACGCCTTCGAAGCGCTCGCCGCAGGCGACGATCGCCAGCGTGTAAATCGCACCCGCCGCCGCGCCGAGCACGAACAGCAGCGGCCAGCAGAGCCACGGCGTGCTCACGGCGAAGGGCAGCAGCGGCAACAGCACCGCGACGACGACGCCCGCGAGCACGTGCACGCGTTCGCGGCCGAGCTTGTCGGCGAGCCAGCCGACGGGAATCTGCATGGTCGTGTCGCCGAAGAGGGCGACGGACGCGAACAGCAGCGCCATCTCTTTGCCCACACCATGTCCGATGGCGAAGAGCGGCAGCAGCGAGAGCGCGAGCGTGTCGAACAGCGCGAAAAAGCCGGTGGCGAGCACGAGGGCGGGCATTTGCGGCAGCACGTCGCGCCAGCTGCCGTGCAGCTCGTGCGCGGCGGCAGACTCGTCCTGCGAGCGCATCGCAGCGAGCATCGGCAGCGCGACGAGGAAGATCGCGCCGCAGATCGCAAAGCGCCATGCCGTGTAGCCGGCAATCTGGCTCACGAGCACGGGCCCGGTCATCTGGAACAGCGTGAACGTGGTCGCGTAGAGCGCGACGACGCGGCCGCGGCTCGCGTCGTCGGCGAGTTCGTTGACCCAGGCTTCGCCGATCGTGAAGAGCAGCATGAGCGCCGCGCCGCAAACCATGCGCAGCAGCGCCCACGCCCAGAGGCCCATGGCGGCCTGCATCGACGCAGTAGCGAAGGCGACGATGAGCACGGCGCCGACGATCACCTGGCGTTTGGAAAGGCGCCGCGAAACCCAGGCGGCGAGCGGCGCCACGGCGAGTCCGCCGAACGCCTGCGCGGCGGTCAGGAGGCCGATGACCGCGCTGCCGTGGCCGGCCTCCGCGAGCGCGAGGGTCGTGAGCGGCAGCGTGGCGCCGTATCCGATGCCGACCACGGCGACGCTCAGGATCAGCGCGAGGAAATCGCGGGTGAGGACGGTTTTCATCGGGCGAGATGCTACTACGGCAGCGCGTTCGCGCGGCGGCGGATGGTGCGCTGCGGCGGAGGTGCCGGGGCAAGGCGCGCGAGTCGCGTGCCGTGGACCCTCAGGCGCAGGAGCCCGGCCCCGCCACGGCCACGCGGCGGCGCGCGCGGCGGTCGAGCTGCGCCGAGATCAGCGTGAGCGCGAGCGCGGTGAAGGCCATCGCCATGCCGAGCCACGGCAGCGACGTGAGCGGAGCGCCCGCGCTGATCGCCACGCCGCCGAGCCACGCGCCGCTTGCGTTGCCGAGGTTGAAGGCGCCCTGGTTGAGCGTGGACGCCAGATTGGGCGCCTCGCTGGCGCGATTGACGATCAGGATCTGCAGCGGTGGCACGATCGCGAACGCGAGGATGCCCCAGACGAAGAGGGTTGCCGTGGCCGCGAGCGCATCGTGCATGGTGGCCGCGAACACGGCGAGCACGATGCCGATCGAGCCGAGGAAGACGAGCAGCGAGCGCATCAGCTTCCAGTCGGCGAGCTTGCCGCCCAGCGTGCTGCCCACGGTGAGGCCGAGGCCGAACACCAGCAGCACGAAGGTCACTTCGTGCGGGCTGAAGCCGGTCACGTCCTCGAGGATCGGGGTGATGTAGGTGAACACGGCGAAAAGACTGGTGGACGCGAGCACGCTGATGCCGAGCACCATCAGCACCTGCGGATTCTTCAGCACCGTGAACTCGTGCACGAGGCTTGCCTTCTGCATTTCGATCTTCGCGGGCAGGCAGATCCACAACGCGAGGGCGGCGAGCACGCCGATCCCCGTGACGGCCCAGAAGGTGGCGCGCCAGCCCGCGATCTGGCCGAGCGCCGTGCCGAGCGGCACGCCGAGCACGTTCGCGAGCGTGAGGCCGGTGAACATGAGTGCGATGGCCTGGGCGCGGCGGTTGGGCGCGACGAGGCCGGCGGCCACCACCGATCCGATGCCGAAGAAAGCGCCGTGGCAGAACGCGGTGACGATGCGCGCGGCCATCAGGATCGTGTAGTTCGGCGCGAGCGCGCAAAGCAGGTTGCCGACGATGAAGACGCCGATGAGCCGCATGAGCGCCGCTTTGCGCGGCACGTTGGCGATGGCGATGGCGACGATCGGCGCGCCGATGGTGACGCCGAGCGCGTAGGCCGAGACCAGCATGCCCGCCGCCGGGATCGAGACGGCGAGGTCGCGCGCCACGTCGGGCAGCAGCCCCATGATGACGAATTCCGTGGTACCGATTCCAAATGCGGCAACGGCGAGAGCAAGAAGGGGCAGGGGCAGGGGCATGGGAGGGTGAATCGTGGTGGCGCGGCGGCCCGGGCCCCCCCCGCCCCGGGAGCGGGAAATTATTGAAAAACGAAATTTTAATATAAAACGGTTTAAAAAAAGTTAGTATGGGGGGTTTAACCCGAAAACAAACAGGTTAAAAACAATTTTTTT
>NZ_JBANLK010000068.1:0-25664 GCF_054968425.1 Paraburkholderia sp. AV2 | reverse complement strand
TCTCGCAAAGCGACGCAGGCTGGCACTATCGTAAAGCGCCTCTTCACACGCGAAATCGGCCAGGTTGAACCAGTGCTGGATGAAATGGATTCGCAGCATGCGCTCCAGACCAATCGGCGGGCGGCCATTGCCGCGCTTCGGGTAATGCGGCTCGACCACCGCGCACAACTCAGTCCACGGCAGAATTGCATTCATCGTATCGAGAAACTCATCGCGCCGTGTTCGCTTGCGGTGTGTCTCGAAACCCGCACCTTCATCAGCTGCCATCGCCAACGTCTGCTGCTTCATCCTGTTCTGCCTTCCTTATCCACCCCGATCTATAACGCTCGGAGCAGTTCTGCGGTGGACTTGATCAGCTTTGCCTTAAGTCCCACCAATGCAATATGGCAAGACATCGTCGATAGCAAAATTCAGGTAACCAAACTACGGCATGCCGCATGTGAATTATCCGGCAATCCGCTTTATCCGCGATCGCTGCACCCAGCCGTTCGTTGGATGAACTCAGGTGCAACGTACGAAAGGTCATTGAACTGACGCATGACCGCCGCGACGGTTGCGCTTCTGTCGATAATGACGGCGGAAATCTGCAAAAGTGCCGGGTGTCCTGCCGGTCGTGGCACCCTGGCGGCGGAGAAGCATGTGTCTGCCATCAGATCTTCTGGACAAGGTGATGCAAAGACGGCTCCTTGGCACAGCAGCGCGAGCGATCAGTCCCGCTCCGCTGGGGGTGTTGGTAACTTGTTTGTCGATGTACAACGGTGACGTGCAGCTATTCTTCTCCACGGGAGTGGCAGCGACGGTCCGGTGAACAGAAGGAAGGAAACGGCCATGGCAGAGCGACTGGTCGACGTACTGGACAGCAGAGGTACTGTCATTCATACCTATCCCATCACGCTCGGGCAATCGGGTGATGAGGCGAACGATTCGGCTTGCGAAGCAAAAGCGCTCAAGGCTGCCGCACACGGCCGACTGTTCCTGATGCAGATCTGGAAGCAGGAGGGACGCCCTGAGGGGCGTGCCGACGAGTTCTGGCACCGGACCCGCGACTTTGAGACGCCGTGATTGGTACGTCTCCGCTGCTGAATGTGCGATGTCCGCCCGAATGGAGACGCTGATGACGATGGCGAACGGGTAGGCACCAAAGGGTGGCTCGCTACACGCGAACAGCGTGGTCGGTACGGCAACTGCGCAACTTGGACTACCTGGAGATAGCTCACTTATTCGTACAAAGACGTATTCGAGATCCGTGAAATCAACAGGGCAGAGGCCGCAGGAATGCCGCCGAGGAGCACGGCCGTGCCCAACGGCATCCCCCGCTCCCACATGCCGATCACTGCAATCAGCCCCACCGTGATCGCCATCGAGACAAACGCGAGGCGCAGCGGAACGATCCATCTTCGGTCGAAAATCGGTACGCCCATGTGTAACCCGACGGTAAACAGCGAAATCAGCAGAGCCACTTCCGCCACCCGGCCGATTACATCGGCATGATGCAATGGGTCCGGCACGATCAGCCCGAGCCCACCGGGACCGACGAGGTAACCGGCGACCAGATAAATGGTCGCGCTGCTCAACAGCAGACGCGCCAGCGGCACGCTCGGCACCACCATGGTGATGAGCAGAAAGCCGCTCAACAGATACCAGATGGGATCGGACATGGATCGCGGACAACATCGCAGGGACGCTCGTCCGACGAGCCGTATTCAGGCTCACCGAAGCCGGTGCAGTGAACGGCGGACGGCAAGCAGAAGGTTCGGCTCCATTCTGACATCCGCACTTTCGCCTTCGCGTCAAATTGCCGTCGGTCCCGCATCAGTACGATAGCGTGCAGACATCCGAATCCGGTCTGTACACAATTCGTCAATCCGCTGGATCACCGCGTTGAGGGGTTGACATGCTGCATCATCAATTCGAAAAAGAGCTGACGCATCTTGAACTGATCTTCCCCCTGTTGGCGGCGGGCGGCCCGTTCGCACTCTCATACTGGCGGAGCCGCGCAATGGCACTGTCGGCCCACCAGGGCGTCGTTCCGTCGGGAGCGCGACGCATAGTCTGGTTGCTCGATATGCTCGACAGAATCGAGCAACAGGCCGGCGTCGCACCGTCTCCATTGCCCCGGATTTATTTCCGTGCAAAAGCAGGTACTGGTTCAAACGGTCACAAGTCGCTATGAATCTGCCCGTGTGCCGTGAGCGGCTGTCGCATTACCCATAAACCTCCCGCAATGCCAGACCTGGCCTCTGCCGATCGCCTGCCAGTGCAGACGCCAACGCAAAGGAACGCCACCCGAAACGCGCATGGCCCGACACGCCGTTCCGCCCTGCGAATTGATTCGACAATGCGACTAACGATGCGGTGGGTATACGGCCAGTTTCACGCCTGCAGCGCCGTCTGACATAGCGCCCGTCAATTTCAATTGACATTGATTCCGGTCCGCCATGGTGCCAGTACGCGAGTGTATCGACACCGTTATCGACCATCGCTGGGAAGCCGGACAAGGGAGCAAGCGCCTTCCTTGAGGCCGCCGCCTGGCCGACCGGATGTTTGTCAGTGAATCGAGCCCCGGCGAGCACGCAGCTTGAGCAAGACGACGCATTGGCTTCCGCGCTATCCGGTAACGAATACGCCGACGCCCGGTCGTGGGCCATTGCAATCCCCGTTTGTTCATGATCCGCAGTCATAGCCCTTGTCGGCATGAACCTTGTCTGAACGCTTCCGTGGTCGCCCGCGTTTGCCCGCAACTGGTGGTACAGCGCCGACACTCTCATAGATCAGCTTCGCCTGGACGCACCGCGACTGCTGGGCAATCAGCACATCGGCGAATTGTCGCCCCACGTCGCTATCGTCAACGACGAACGTTTCCAGGTTGACGTGGTTCTTCGCCGCCACCATCGTTGCGAACATGGCCTGGTAGGTCTGAGGGCCGTCCTGCAACAGGCGGACCTCGTTGCCGACCGCGGGCGGACTGCCGCTGATGTCTTGTTCGTGCGTGATCTGCTTGCCCGGTGCATCCGTCCCGTCGGTGTTGCGCTGGATATCGGTGACGATGCCCGAACTGCGCTTCACCGATAGGCGCCCCCCAGGAATAGCGGACGTGGGCATGTTCGTTTTGATCGAATAAAGGCCGCATGTCGAGGCGCCCCGGCGGATGCTGACGCAACAATTTCCGTGACGGCAGCAAGCCGCCGTCACGGACAGCGCGACTACTTCCCACCTGATTACCGACGACGACGCCCACAGCTGCGCCGCCGGCTGTGCCCAATACGCTACCGCCCGTCAGGACCGCGCCCGCGACACCGCCGGCCCCAACCCCGACCACCGTGTCTGCCCCCCTTGTCGACAGGTCACCACAACCGAACATGAAGGCGGCAACAGCCGGAAGGACCACCCACGTGACCATAGTATGAGCTCGTAGCAATTGCGGCCTCCGCTTCGCCATGGGTCACGCCTGCTTTTTCCGCCCGCCCGGCCTTCGCCTGGCGCGACATCGCATCCTGCAACGCGACAGGAATCGCCACGTCGCGAATTTCGACGGACCCCACCGCGATGCCCCAAGCCTCCGTCTTCGCGCCAATTTCATCGCGCAGGTGACGGTCGGCCGCGGCTCGATCCGACAACAGCGCCGCCAGCATCGCTGCCCCGATCGACTCACGCAACGTGGTTTGCGCTTCGAGCGGCGGCGCTGTCGCGAGCCAGTACGCCGGCGTACCGACTCCGCACCCCAACGAGCACACCGTATTCCCATGGACCACGCGGCCCGCGCCCCCGCCGTTACCTTCCCCAACGCGTATTCCCCAGGACGCATCTTCAACCACGACACGACGGTGCCCTCATGCCCATCAGCAAGAAAGTGACTTATCTCGTCAGCATCTTCATCGCGACGCCCACGGAGCAGCACGCAAGAATCCGGGACATCGTGATGAAGGTGTCGGGCGGCGACTATGAATTCGTCCATCTGCATCGGATGGGGGTCTTTCTGATCCTCAACACGAGCCGCGACGCAAAGCAACTGGCGAACGCTTTTGCTGAAGCGATCGCATCGGATGACCGGATACTGGTCTGCGAACTCGGCGACGATTACCACACGGTCGGCCTGAGCAAGGCCTCGTACTGGCTGCAAAACCATCTGGTCACGGCCACGCAGACACCGGCCACGAAGAAGGGCAATCCGTTCATCGAGTTGTGAGTTCCGAACGGCACTTCGCGCGGAACCCGGTCTTCTGCTATTCCGCCCGAAGCCCCAGCGTCACGATCACGCAATGGCGTGCGCCGTCGTCCACCAGGGGAAATGCCACCACGCCGGCATCGAGCATCCTGCCGTCCACGCTCATGCCGTGCACCCCGCGGCAGACATGATGCGGATTGTGCACGGCGATCTCGTAACGCGACGCGCCGTGGAGAAAGACTGCCGAAAAGCCGGGCCATGCGCCCGGCACACAAGGCTCGATCGATAGCTCGCAACCGCGCTTGCGCAGGCCGAGCAGACCCTCGATGCCCGCGCGATACATCCATCCCGCCGAGCCCGTGTACCACGTCCATCCGCCGCGTCCCACGTGTGGCGCGACGGAATAGACATCGGCAGCGACCACGTAGGGCTCCACCTTGTAGCGGTTCACGCCGCTGCGCGTCCGGCTCCGGTTGACCGGATTGAGCATCGCGAGCAGATCGGCTGCGCGATCGCCGTCCCCCAGTTGCGCGAATGCCAGCACCGACCACATGGCGGCATGCGTGTATTGACCGCCGTTCTCGCGCACGCCCGGCGGATAGCCCTTGATATAGCCCGGATCGAGCGGCGTGCGGTCGAACGGCGGAGTGAACAGCAACGCGAGGCCGTCGTCGCGTCGAATCAGGCGTTCGTCGAGCGCGGCCATCGCAAGCACCGCGTGTCCGGCGCTTGCTGCGCCCGACAACACGCTCCACGACTGCGCGATGGCGTCGATCGCACATTCGTCGTTGCCCGCGGACCCGAGCGGCGTGCCATCGTCGTAGTACGCGCGCCGGTACCACGCGCCATCCCAGCCGGCGCTTTCGAGTGCCTTCCTGAGCGCGTCCGCACGCCCCAGCCAGCAATCCGCGCGCTCATCCTCATGACGCGCCCGCGCGATCGGAGCGAAGGCCATCAGCGTCGCGTAGAGGAACCAGCCGAGCCAGACGCTTTCTCCGCGCCCCGCCTCACCCACCCGGTTCATGCCATCGTTCCAGTCGCCGGTCCCCATCAATGGCAAATCTCGCGAGCCGAACAATCCGAGCGTCTGCTCCAGCGCGAGTGCGCAATGCTCGAACAACGTCGCGCTGGTGTCCGCGACGTCCGGCACGAAATACGCGTCGTGCTGATCCGCCGCCAGTGCGCGGCCTTCGAGGAACGGCACCGTCACGTCGAGAATTCCGTGGTCGCCGCTCACGTCGATGTACTGGGCCACGGCATAAGCCAGCCACGTGCGATCGTCGGCAATACGGGTGCGCACGCCCGCGCCCCCCTCCGGCAGCCACCAATGCTGCACGTCGCCTTCCGGGAACTGTCGTGCCGCCGCCCGCAACAGATGTTCGCGCGTGAGCGCCGGGCGCGCCACCGCGAGCGCCATGCCGTCCTGCAGTTGATCGCGAAAGCCATACGCGCCGCTCGCCTGATAGAAGCCCGCGCGCGCCCAGATCCGGCAAGCGAGCGTCTGATAGAGCAGCCAGCGATTGAGCATCAGGTCCAGCGCGCGATCCGGCGTCGCGACCTGAACGACCCCGAGCGTCTCATCCCAGAACCCGGTCACCGCGGCCAGGACGCCGTCGAGATCGACTTCGCGATAGTGCGCGACGAGTTGCCGGGCGTCCGCGGCCGTCGCGGCCTCACCGAGCACGAACACCACCTCGGCCACGCCGCCCGGCGCCAGGTCGATCGACGTTTGCAGCGCAGCGCACGGATCGAACCCGGCGCCGACCTTGCCCGATAGCGGGCTTCCATCGGCGCCGCCCGCCAGCGCCGCGGGATCGCTCAACGTTCCGTTGCGGCCGATGAACTCGCGCCGGTCCGTGGTCCAGCCGCGCTGCTGGCCGCCGAGATCCGCAAACGCCACTCGATTCCGGTACGCCTCGCCGTAGCCGTTACGGACGAAAATCGCGCCCGTCGCCGCATCGATTTCGCTGACGATATGCGGCGCCGACACGCTGCGCTGCGCCCCGAGCACCCATTCGACGTAGGCCGTCACGGAGAGCTGCCGGCCGCGGCCCGACAGGTTGCGCAGCGTCAGGCGAGAGATCTTCACCGGGTCGTTCAGCGGCACGAATTGCAGCAGTTCGAGCGCGATGTCGTCGGCAGTATGCGTAAAACGGCTATAGCCCTGGCCGTGACGCGCGATGTAGGGCTCCGCTCCCGCCGACTGGTCGCGTACCGGCGAGGCCTGCGGTCCCCACAGCGCGCCTGTGGCCTCGTCACGCACGTAGAACGCCTCGCCGGGCGGATCGCCAACGGGGTCGTTCGACCACGGCGTCAGTTGATGCTCCCGGCTGTTGGACGTCCACGTGTACCCGCTGCCTTCCGCCGATACCACGAATCCACAGGCCGGATTAGCGATGACATTGACCCACGGCATCGGCGTGCATTGTCCGGGGCCGAGCACGATCACGTATTCGCGGCCTTCGTATGCAAAGCCGCCGAACCCATTGAAGCATTCGAGCGCGGCATCCGTCGCGGCACGCCCCGCACCGGCAAAGACGAGGCCCCCCGGCGCGGGCAGCCGCCGCGCCCGTGGCAAGCCGGCGGACGGCGCACCCGCGAGCCGTCTGAGCTGTTCCGGCAAGCGCCCGTTGCGCGCCGCCAGCACCGCACGCGCGACGATCGGAAACAGCGCGCGCGCGTCGCTCGTCATGAGGTCCGCTCGTAACACGAAGATGTTGCCCGGTGCCGGGCCACCGGGCTGCGGCCGCGACTGGCCGGGCCGCACGAGCGCTTCGAGCGCGACCTGCAGATCCTGCACATACGACGACGCGCGCTCGTTGACGATCACCAGATCGACCGCGAGCCGCTTCATCTGCCAGTACTCATGCGCATGCACCAGTTGCCGCACCAGCGCCATGTGCTCGATATCGTCGATGCGCACCAGCAGGATCGGCAGATCGCCCGACACGCCATGTGCCCAGAGGGGCGCCGCGCCCACGCCGCCAGTTGCGGCCACCTCCGCCGCGCCGCGCATCAGGGCGGCGGAGTTCGGCCGCATCGCCGCGTCGCCATACAGCAGGTATCCGGCCATCCGCTGGAATAGTGCCGCTTCGTCGGCACTCACGCCGGTGTGGCGCAACTGCACCTGCGCCTGGGTCCAGGCCAGCATCACCGCACGGCTGAACGACGCGCCGTCGCGATGCTTGTCCACGAGATCCAGCAACTCCGCGCGCGAGGAAGCAACGATCGTCCAGAACGCAACGCTCGCGGTTGCGCCTGGCGCAACGCGTATGCGCCGACGCACAGCGAAAACGGGGTCGAGCACAACGCCCGCCGTGCCACTGAGCGCGCGCTCGCTGGAAAGCGCGCGCGGCGCACGGACGCTGCCGCCGCGGCCGATGAAGCGCGCGCGGTCGGTTTCGATTTCGATGACGCCGGGCTGATCGACTTCGATCACCGAAAGGTGGGCCGCCCAGACTTCGGGCTCGTCCGGCGTGCGGCGCCGACGCGTCGCGAGGATCACGCCCAGTTCGGCCAGGTACCCGGTCTCGACAAACAGCTTGGCGAATGCCGGATGGGCCCGATCGGCCGCCGGTGCGGCCAGCACGATTTCCGCATACGACGTGAGTTCGATAGTGCACGCACGCGAGCCAGCATTGGACACCGACACGCGCCGCACTTCCGCATCGTCCTCGGCGGAGACGATTACTTCAAGCGTCGTGGTCAGCGCGCCGTCGCGCCGGACGAATTCCGCGCGGTCCTCCGTGAAGGTCACGTCGTAGCTGTCCGGCTCCACGCCGGCCGGCTGCCAGGCCGCGGACCAGAAGGCACCGCTCTCGACATCGCGCAGATACAGATAGCTGCCCCAGTCGTCGCGCGTCGCGTCCTCGCGCCAGCGCGTGATCGCCATATCGCCCCAGCGGCTGTAGCCCGAGCCGGCGGCGGTCAGCATCACGGCGTAGCGACCGTTGGACAACAGGTGCGTGGCCGGCGCGGGGTCGCTGGCCGACACCAGGTGCCGCACGACAGCGGGCTCGATGCCGCGCAGCTGGCCGGCGCTCTTCTCGTCGACGCGCAGATGCGCGACCGCCACCCTGCCCGGCATGCGCTCCTGGAGCAGCAGCTCCGTCGCGCGGATGGCCGGCTCGGCATGGAAAAACGTGCGGATCCGGCCACCCAGTAGCGCATTGGCGATCGACACGATCGCCATGCCCTGGTGATGCGCCATGAAGGCTCGCACAATCGCCACTGGCTGGCCTTCCGGCACGCGTGCGGGTGTGTAGTCGAGCGCCTCGTAAAAACCGAAGCGGCCGCTCGCGCCCGCCGCTTCGAGACGTTCGAAATTGCGCAGCGCCGCCGTCGGTGCGACCATCGCGGCCAGCGCCGTCGCATAGGGGGCGATGACTGCGTGGTTGCCGAGCCCGCGCTTGAGACCGAGATCGGGAATGCCGAAACTCGAATACTGGTAGGTGAATTCGAGGTCCCGGGCGTTGTACGCGGATTCGGAGATGCCCCACGGCAGGCCGAGCGTCGCGCCATACGCGATCTGCCGGCGCACCACGAGTTCGATGGTCCGCGCGAGCAGGCTACTCAACGGGGCGCGCATGACCAGCGACGGCATCAGGTACTCGAACATCGACCCGGACCACGAGACCAGCGCGGCGCCGCCCGCGACCGGCACCGCGACGCGTCCCAGCCGGAACCAGTGGCGCGCGGCAGCGTCGCCCTTGGCGATCGCGACGAAGCTGGCGAGCCGTGCCTCCGAGGCCAGCAGATCGTAGCTGCCCTCGTCGAGCCGGCCGTCGGCGACCGAGTAGCCGATCGAGAGGAGCATGCGCGCCGGGTCGAGCAGGAAGCCAAACTCCATTGCATCGGCCATCTGAAGCGCGGCATCGGTCAGCCGGCTCAGACGCGCGGCCAGCGCGGCCGAATCGCTCCCCGAACGTGTCACGTCCCGACCGTGACTGTGAATCGCGCGCTCCAGCGCGCCGCTCCAGTACAGCACGTCGTCGTCCTTCGCGTCGACGTGATTCTGACCGGCAGCCCCCTCATCGACGAGCGCGCGGGCGATGTCTGAAACGGTGGCGCCGAGCAGTACGACCGTCTGCCACGCGGGCGCCGTGCCGGGCGCTGCGGCCGTTTCGGGCGCTTCGGGTATCCCGTCGCCGGGCGGAACACTGCGCGCAGCGTCGAGCCACGCGCGCAGCGCCGCCACCGCCCGGTCGAACTCGCCGTTCAACGCGGAACGCGTGCGCTCGCGGCCACTCGCGCGCACGGCTTCGTCCAGCAGATCAAGGGTGTCGCCGATGCCTGCCCAAGCGGCACCGCGGTCCGTGCCGGCAAGCTGCCTGCCCCACGCGCGACAGGCGTTGCCGAGCGCGATCAAATGGCCGGCGAGATTACCGCTATCGACGGACGACACGTACTTCGGATCGAGCGGACGCAGATCCTGCGTGTCGTACCAGTTGTAGAAATGCCCGCGATAGCGTGGCATCCGCTGCATCGTGGCGAACGTCGTCTCCAGCCGCTCGACGGTATCGGCCGTACCAGCCCAGCCAAATTCGCGTGCGCTGACCGTCGCGAGCAGATAGAGCCCGAGGTTGGTCGGCGAGGTCCGATGGGCAACGACCGGTCGAGGATCTTCCTGGAAGTTGTCCGGCGGCAGCATCTGGTCGGCCGGCGTGACGAAGGTTTCGAAATAGCGCCATGTGCGGCGCGCATGATGGCGAAGCTGCCGGGCATCGGCGTCGCTGACGGCGAGATCGCCGGCCGCCCGCGGCGCGAGGCTCGACCAGTACGCGAGCGCGGGCGAAGCGAGCCACACCAGCACAAAAGGCATCGCGACCCACGCGCCATGATGGCCGGTGTGCCATGCGGCCAGACCGACCACTGCGCCTGCCCCCAGCGCAAGCGCCGCGCCGCCGGACATATGCAGCCAGGTGCGGCCCAGCGTAAGCCGGCCACGGGCTCCCGCCTCGGCGGCCGTGGTCCATTCGAGCAGGTGCCGGCGGCTGGCCAGCACACGAAACAGGGTCCGCGCAATGGCGTCGCTCATCGACCAGGCCTGTTGCGCCAGCAGCGCGGTAGAAAGACCGAACCGCCCGAGCGCGAGCCGCAAGTCGGCCAGCCATACGCCGAACAGACTGCGCGTCGTCATTTTTACGGAGGCACGCCGCCAGCGCGGCATGAGCGCGACGAGGACGGGCAGCAGCACCGGCAGCGCGATCGTGGCGAGCACGAAGGCCGTCCAGCGCAGCGCCGCCGGCAGCGGCAACATCCAGCCCGCCAGCAGCGCGACGAACGCCGCCGGGGCGATCACCGTGCGGCGCAGGTTGTCCACCATCTTCCAGCGGCCGGTCGCGCCGAGCGCGAGCGCGGGCCGCAGGTGCGCGCGCAGGAGCCACGGCAGCAACTGCCAGTCGCCGCGCGCCCAGCGATGCTGGCGGGCCTCCGAAACATCGTAACGGGCCGGATATTCCTCGACGACTTCAATATCCGAAGCCAGTCCCGCCCGCGCGAAAATGCCCTCGAACAGATCGTGGCTGAGCATCGTGTTTTCGGGCACGCGGCCGGCCAGCGCAGCCTCGAACGCATCCACGTCGTAGATGCCCTTGCCTGTGTAGGAGCCTTCGTCGAACAGATCCTGATAGACGTCGGAGACGGCCGCCACGTACGGATCGATGCCGCTGGGGCTCGACACGATGCGCTGAAACAGCGACCCTTCCGTGCCGACCGGCAAGGAAGGCGTCACGCGCGGCTGCAACACGCCATAGCCGTCAACGATGCGCTGGCTCTTCGCATCGAACACCGGACGATTGAGCGGGTGCGCCATTTTGCCGATGAGACGGCGCACCGCGTCGCGCGGCAAACGGGTGTCGGCGTCGAGCGTGATGACGTATTGCACCTCCCGCGGAGCAATGGGCGGCCGTCCGTCGATCTCGACGAACGTGGTGTCCGGCGCGCCGCGCAGCAGCCGGTTCAGTTCGTGCAGCTTGCCGCGCTTGCGCTCCCAGCCCATCCACTTGCCCTCTTCGTCGTTCCACGTGCGCCGCCGATGCAGCAGCAGGAAACGCAGCCCCCCCGCGCCGCCCGGATACTGCCGGTTCAGCCTTGCGATACCCGTTGCCGCGGCGGATAGCAGTGCTTCGTCGCCGTCGACGCGCTCCGCTGGCGCATCGGTCCAGTCGGTGAGCAAGGCGAAATACAGTTCGCCCTCTGGACTCGCCAGATGATGGATTTCGAGGCGTTCGATCTGCTCGGCCACGGCACTGGCCGTAGTCAGCAGGGCGGGCACGGCGACCACCGTGCGCTGAATCGCCGGAATGCCATTGCGCAGCGCGAGGCCGGGCAGCACGATCGCGCCGACGTCGCGCATCACGCTGCGATTGACGATCGCCACGGCGACCTCGATGGCGGGCAGCAACCCGGCCAGCGCGAGGCAGATCAGCCAGACCGGCGGTGTGGTGAAGCCGGCCGAGAACGCCAGCATGCCGGTCAGGATCAGCGCAGCCAGCAACAGGATCCGGCAGAGGTAGCCTGCCAGACCGGCCCGCCGCGTGAAGCGATGCAGCCAGACCCCGATGGGTGCGCGATAGCCGATCGCCCGCTCCAGCGCGCGGCGGCCGCCCGCGAGCAGGTAGTAGCCGGGCTCGCATTCGCGGCGTGCCGCCGCGCGGCCCAGTTGCCCGGGAAGCGGTTCGCCCTCCTCGGCGTGACGCGCCGTTGTCCTGCCGGCGTTCTCCTCCTTTGCTTCCGCACTCTCCGCCGCTGCGACCGCGCGATGCGCGATGTCCGTCTCGCTTGCCGACGAACCGCGCGCAAGCGCCTCGATCGCACCTCGATAGAGGTTGCGCGTCGCAAAGTCCATCTCGACGAAACCGCGATGCGTGCGCAGCACGTCGTCCACGGGACTGATGCGCTCGAACAGCCCGGTCCAGTCCACGTCCGAGATCAGGCGCATGCTCGTGATGACGTTGCGCACCGTCACGCTCGCCGCTCCTTGCTGCTGATGCACGGCCGCGACGATCCGCTCGGCCGTCGTGTGCTGGGCGGCAAGGCGCTCGTGCAACCAGAGAACGGCAGGCGTTGTCTGCGGGTCCTCGTCGTGCAATCGCTGAAGCAACTGCACGGAGAACGTGTCGAGCAAAGAAGACCGCTCGTAATGCGTCGCCAGTGCGACCACGTCCTTGAGCGCATGCCCGCTTCCACCCAGCAAACGATCGGCCATTGCATTGGCGTCGAGCCGTGCAGTGCGCCCCTCGGTGATTTGATCGGCGAGGCGGCGGAGGTTCTCGATCAGCACGATGCGCAGCGTGATCGCCACCGCCCAGAGTTCGCCGATCGTCAGCGGCTGCACCGTCTGGTACGCCTGCATGAAATGGCACAGTAGATCGGGATCGAACCGACTGTCCGTGTGGGCGACGAACGCCCACACGATGCCGAATACGCGCGGATACCCGGCAAACGGACCGGTGCCGAGTTTCGGTAATTGCCGGTAGTAGCTCGGGGGCAGGTCGTCGCGCACCTTGCAAACCTGCTCGTCGACGAGATAGTAGTTGTCGAGTAGCCACTCGGCCGCAGGCGTGATCGCCTCGTCCTGGGCCGCGGCGGCAACGGTCGCTTCGTACGCGTGCATCAGCCACCGCGCGTTGTCCTTCAGCCGCGTGGCAAGCGACGGCCCGGCATCAGTGCCGGGCGAGACATTTTGCGCCCCCGCGAGACTCCTCGCATGCTGCGCCAGACGCTCTTCGCCGAATAGCTCCTCGCGAACGGGCTTCTTGCTGTTCCACGGCGAAGTCGAACCATGAGCGCCGGACGCACGTATAAACGAAAGGAACAAGATAGAGGCCCTTGATATGAGAGCTGCCACCGCTGCGGACACCCGTAGGGATCGAAGAGCACAGCGAACAGGCGTGACGCCCCGACGCTCAATGATTACTGTCGGGTCTTTCGGAAACCGGCCACGGCTGTGGCCCGGGTTTCGCCGCTTGCCGCCGATACGCGGCCCAGCGCCGCACAGCCAGATAGATCGCGACGAATGCCGCCGCTGCAAAACCTGCTGAATAACCCATGAGTGTCTGGCTCATTGCGCCCTCCCACGAGGTCCGAACACGAGCGATCGTCAATACAGTCCCCGAAGGCGCGCCTGACGTGCCGCCCGGGCAAGGCTTGTTCAGGACCGCTGCCGCCCCCCTTCATCGCACACGTGCGCCAGTTCATGGGCACAGGCCAGCGCGATATAGGCCGACCTCGAGAGATGGCTCTTTTGCGCGGCAAGGTCGATCTCCTGCAGCAGGCTCTTGCGCAGGCAAACCTGAACGAATACGGAGTGCGACTGGACGGCCGTCAAGTCAACGTCGACGAACATCCACAGACCCTGGCCATCGTCCATCTCGAGCGTCTTCAGCTTCGACGTATCGATGGTCGGCGCAGGGATGACGTGTTCGCTCCGGTGATACACCCGTTGCACGAGACGCGCTGCGTCTTGCGTCAGAGCGCCGAACGTCTCCCCGTCCACTTCGAGCCATGGAAAATCCGCGAACCTGCCGCGATAGCCGCGGCCATCACGCCGTTGAACGTAGAGGGGATATTGCACGAGCATCTCCGCGCATTGACATCGTTGACACGAGAGACGTCCCCCGCGAGAGCACCGATCATGCGCCCCGTGCAACTGCGCTGTCTGTACGGTGCAGGACTTTCCTGCTTCGCAGACTGTCTCGCGGTAAATGTCGATCAATCAACCTGATATATCGGATAACGAATTTGTACGGTGTCGTACCGCATTTGAGACCGGATCCGACATAGCGTGGGGGACATCGTCGGATACCCAGGAGAAGACCATGCTGAAACGAACATTAATCTGCAGCACTGCGGCTCTGGCGATCGCGCTAGCCGCTCCGGGCTGCACCACCACCGGCCCATCGAATCCATCGAACGCCAATGGCCAGCAGATGGACAAACGTCAAACGATCGACGCGGGTGTCGACTCGACCCTTTCCCGTCTTTATGTCGACGCGAAAGGTTCGCGCGAACTGGTTTCCAAAGCGAAAGGCGTGCTGATATTCCCGTCCGTGATCGATGCGGGCTTCGTGGTCGGCGGCCAGTACGGCGAAGGGTCGCTGCGCGTGGGAGGCCATACCGTCGGCTACTACAGCACCGCGACCGGATCCGTCGGCTGGCAGATCGGTGCCCAGTCGCGCGCAATCGTCTTCCTGTTCATGACCGATGAATCGCTGCGACACTTCCGCAGCACGGATGGCTGGTCGGCGGGCGGAGACGCGTCCGTTGCAGTCTTGAAGATAGGAGCAAACGGCAACGTCGACACGAGCACCGCAGGTGGTCAGGTCGATGCGTTCGTGCTGACGAACGCCGGACTGATGGCCGGCGCATCCCTCGAAGGCACGAAGGTCACACGACTCAATTCACTCTGATCGACCTTGCGGCCGGCGCATCGAATGCGATCGATACGCCGGTTTCGACATCATGGAGGCGTCATGTTACGCAACATAAAGGATCTGCACGGATGCACCGTCCGTGCTTCGGACGGCGAAATCGGCAATATCGATCAGGTTTATTTCGACGACGAGGCATGGGGCATACGTTACCTTGTAGTCCAGACAGGGAACTGGCTCCACGACAGACAGGTGCTCGTCTCCCCTTACTCACTCAGGCACGTGGACTGGTCGTCGAACGCAGTCCATGTCAATCTCACGCGGCAACAGGTGCGCGAAAGTCCGGCACTCGACACCCACAAGCCGGTATCGCGCCAGCACGAAATCGAATACCTGCGTTACTACAGCTATCCAACATACTGGGGCGGCCCAAATCTGTGGGGCATGGGCGCCTGGCCGGCCTTCGACCCGGTCGCGCGAGGGCTCGCGACGCCAGCCCCGCCACGCCCCATCCTGCACGTCAACCAGGCGCTGCCGGACGTCCATTTACGTAGCACGGACGAGGTCAAGGGCTACCACATCGAAACGATAGACGGGACCATCGGCCACGTGTCGGGTTTCATCTTCGACGATCGGGCCTGGGCCCTGCGCTACCTGACGGTCGATACGCGTAACTGGTGGCCCGGCGGGAAGGAAGTCCTGATCGCCACGCGCTGGATCGACCTCGTCGACTGGTTCGCCGCGACCGTGTCCACCTCGATCACGCGCGATACGATCGAGCGTAGCCCGGCCTACGACGACTCGGTACCCGTTAGTCGAAGCTACGAGGTGGCGCTGCACGAATACTACAATCGCGAAGGATATTGGTCGGAACCCGGACCACTCTATCCGGTCCGCGAATCCGCAGACGATCCGGATGGAAACTCGGAGGATGGCCTGATGCCGCCGCACCTGTAGCCCGCTGATCGGGTTAATCGGCACGCGCGTCTGGCGCGTCTGTACGGCACTGGACAATTGCGGCACCGCGATGCGAACAAACCAACCTCGGATCGCTATTGCGCGTACTGACGCAGACGCAACGAGAACTCTGCCTGCGCCTGAATGCCGCTGTGCTCCGCCACGCGGCACCACTCCTGCAACTGCTTGAGCAGTTGTTCCTGCGACGCGCTCGAGCGTCCCCAGATAGCCGACAGTTCCTGGCGCAACTCGATACACGTGCGCAGCGTCAGGTTGCAGGTCCAGACGTCAGCAAACGGTGGCACCTGACACGGTTTGCTGCGGCTCGCCTGCGCCTGCTGCCGAAACCATCGGCGCACGCCGCGCCGAAATTGCAGCTTCTCGCGGCGGCTCAGGTGCCGTGCCCGCTCCAACTCCCGCTCGCATCCGATTTCCGCCGACCTCGCATAGGAAGCCATGACCTCATGGCGATGGCGAAGTACCGCTTGCAGCGTAGCGTTATCAAGCGTCCGCTTGCCTTCGATCAGGCACGGTGCCAACGCCACTTTCCTGACTGTCGCCAGCCTCAGCGCCGCCAGCGCGCGAATATACATCCAGCCCGCATCCAACTCGTACCACCTGTTCGACAGCTTCGCGGAGATCGGATGCGCACGGTGGTTGTTGTGATATCACTGGCAACAGGCAATTTGCCGACCATTTTTCATTGCCGGATACGAACGGCCAGACACGAACGCTGGCCGACTATCACGGCAAGCTGGTCGTCATGGTATTCGGCTACACCCACTGCCCGGACGTCTGTCCGACGACACTCGCAGAATTTTCACAGGCCATGCAGTCACTTGGGCCGCAGAAGGCCGCACGCGTGCAGGTGCTGTTCGTCACGCTGGACCCGGAGCGTGACAGGCCCGCGGTTCTGGCCCAGTATGCTGCAGCATTCAATCCGTCCTTCCGCGCGCTTCGGCCTGCGACCACCGCGCGGCTCAAAGCGCTCGCAGCCAGTTTCCACATCTTCTACGCAAAGGTTCCCGGCTCGAACCCCGACAACTACACAATGGACCATACCGCTGCGTGCCTCGTTTTCGATACGACCGGCAAGCTGCGGCTGTATGTACGCGATGGCCAGGGCGTCAAGCCGTGGGTTCATGACCTTGGAGAATTACTGGCCAACGACGCGTGAACCGGTCCGACGCAGAACGAACTGCACGCCCGGCTCGGCGCCGACGTTGCACGGTATGGATATGCTGTACTTCCAGCAAAACGTACCTGAATGCAGCCTGCAGAAGTCGGGCGCCGGTTTGCATGTACCGCGCCGCTGTGCAGTGAATCGGGGCTGTGAGCGACGTCGGCAGTACCGGGTGGATACGACCGCTATCGACGAGGGGCGAAGCGGGACAACTGGCATCGGGTGCGCAACTGCGTCCACATCCGCCCCGCCCCGTACAGCAGCGCCCCGATCGCGCCGACGAAGAATCCGACCGGCCAGTCCGATACGTACGACAGTGCGATGGCGGCCCAGACGGTCACGAGCGAAAACGCAACCGAGAGCAGCACGGCAGAGCCTGGCCGGCTGCCCAGCGAGCGGGCGGCACAGGCCGGCCCCACCATCAGGCTGAACACCAGCAGGGCACCCACCACTGGTAGTGCCATCACCGTCGCGAGCGCGAGAATACCAAGAAACGCGAGTTCGACGCGCCGGCTGGATACGCGCTGCGCCTCGATCAGTTCATCGGACACCGAGCCCAGTAGCAGCGGGCGGAACAGCAGCATGACAAGCACCACACAGGCAGTGCCGATCACAGCAACCGCGAGGAGATCGTCGTCGCTTACGCCCAGTACCTCGCCGAAGAGCAGCGCGTAGACTGCCTGTGAGTACTGGGTTGTCATGCTCAGAAACAGTGCGCCCAGTCCGAGCAGCATCACAAAACAGAGCGCGGTCGCCACGTCGTGACGACCGCGACGTCCCAGCCAGGTGATTCCGATTACAGCGGCTGTGGCCGCAGCGACCAAGCCGGCGAGCGGACTTACGCCCAGCAGGCTGGCGGCGGCCGCACCCGGAAACGTGCCGAGCGGCAACGCATGCGCCGCAAACGAAGCGCCCCGGAGCACCACGAAGAAACCGACGCAGCCCGCGACCACGGCCACAATCGTCGCCACGAGCCAGGTGTTGATCATGAAGCTCGCGAACGTCGTCAGGCCCCTCCCTGTCGCGTTACGCCGGAAGTAGTCGCCACATCCCGGGCGCGCCGGGCGTTCCGCGACCGCCAGCCGGCAGCGACATACAGCGCAAAAATGAGCGTGACCACGAAGAAGCTCACGGGCCACCCGCGCCCTGGCGTCCAGTAGTAGCTCTCCCAGGCGAGGAGAATGCCTGTCCACGTCGCCAGCACACCGATCACCGCGGATAGCAGGAGAGCCTGCCACGGCCGCCTTGTCACACGCAGCGCGATCGCAGCCGGTCCGACCAGCAGTGCTGTCGACAGGATGGCCCCCACCGTGATGGCAGAAAGCGAAACTGCGAGCGCGAGAGCCAGCAGATGCAACAGACCCACGAGCCGTACACGAACACCCTGAAGCGCGGCAAGTTCAGGATCGACGGAACTTAGCAGCAACGGACGGTAGAGCGCTGCGACCAGCATCAGCGAAGCGCTGGCGACGGCAAGCGCAGGCGCTACGATCCCGGCGGGAATCGCGAACATCGAACCAAACATCACTGTGATGGCCGCGCCCGTCGTACTATGCGAGATGACATCGAAGTACAGGAAGAGCGCGGCGAGCCCCAAACCCGCACCCAGCACGACGCCGGTCACAAGATCGCGCTCGCGCGCACGACGGATCCGGATCATCTCCATGCCTACGGCCGCCAGCACCGCCATGATCAGGAAACCCAGCAGCGGATGGATGCCGAGCAGGAGCGATGCTGCACCGCCTGCACTGCTGACATCCGCCAGCGCATGCCCGGCAAAGGACTGCCCCCGCATCACCGTAAAGACACCGATCACGGCGGATACCAGCGCCGCACCGCCTCCCACCACGATGGCCGTCTGCACCGGCCCGCTCACCAGAAACTCCGGCCCGACGAGCGACGCGAGAGCGACGTTCATCGCTGTCATGGAATACGCACCGCTTCGACAGGATCGTGCGGATGCTGCGGCACGCTCTCGTCCGGGATACCCGCCCCGATAACCAGCACGCGGCCGTGCACGCGGATCACGTCGATGTGGTGGCCGTACAGCCCGCCCAGCACGTCGCTGCGCACCACCTCTTCCGCCGATCCGCTCGCGGCATGCCCGTTGGCGAGATATACGATGCGGTCCATCACTGGCAATAACGGGTTCATGTCGTGGGCCGACAGCAGCACGGCGATTCCCTGTTCGACACATAACCGGTGCAGCAACGCGACAATACCTGCGGCACTGCGCACGTCGAGGTTCGCGAGCGGCTCGTCGAGCAGCAGCAGGCAGGGTCTGCGGATCAGCGCGTGTGCGATCAGTACCCGCTGCTGCTGTCCGCCGGAGAGATCTCCCATGCGCTGGTCGGCAAACAGGCCGGCCTCCACCGCCGCGAGCATGGCGTCGACCGCCATCCGCCGCTTTCTCGAAGGAAACGGCAGTCCGAGGCGCCGCCCGTCAACGCCGAGCGACACAAGATCGCGGGCGCGCAGCGGCAGCCAGGGGTCCAGCAGGATCTTCTGCGGCACGTAGCCGAGCGCGGCTGGACCGCTCCCACCGCTGATGCGAATCCGGCCCACGTCGGGCTTCCGGAAGCCGAGTATCGTCCGTAGCAGGGTCGTCTTCCCCGATCCGTTCGAGCCAATCAATCCGCAGAACTCGCCCGCCCGGACGCTAAAGCCGACATCATGCAGAACGACATGCCCGGGGAACGAGACGCCCAGCCCCTCGATACCCAGCACCTCATGCCCGTGACACATCGCGTTACTTCCCCGCCCTCAGCACTTCGGTCGACACCTTGCCTGTCACAGCCCTGTCCAGCGCATTGACCTCGGCCAGCATCCACGACTGGTACGTGAAGCCCGGTGTCGGCATGGTCTCGTAGACACCCACCACCGGGATGCCGTTCTTCTTCGCCAGCGCCAGAAACGACTGGGTGAGCGCGTCGGTGACCTGCTGGTTATAGACGAACACCTTGACCTTGTGGTCCGCGAACAGCGCATTCTGTTTCGTCACATCCTGCGGCGACGGATCGGTGCCGCTCATGATGGCCGCCTGCATGCTGTAAGGCGTCTCGATGCCGATACCCGCCGCTTCCAGCATGTAGTCCGCAACGGACTCTGTCACGGCAACCGGCGTACCCGGATGGCGGGCCTTGAACGCGGCAATCGCTGCGGACCAAGGTTCGAGCGATGCTTCAAACTTCTTCTCGTTCGCCTGGAAATACGCGGCCTGGGCGGGATTCAGGAACGAAAGATCCGACGCCACCTGTTTTGCCACGGCAGGCATCGTCTTCGGCGCATACCACAGGTGCGGGTTCGGTGTACTGTCGGGCAGACCGAGCAGATGCTGGACGTCAATCACCTTGCGCCTGCTGTTCGGCGCAGCCTCAATGATCTTGTCCGCCCATGCGTCGTAACCGATGCCATTCTTGACCACCAGATCGGCCGCTGCAATCTGTCCCGCGACCCTCGGATTGACCTCGAACGTATGCGGGTCAGTGTTCGGGTCCGTCTCGATCGCCGTCACCTGGACGTACCGACCGCCAATCTGCGAAATGACGTCGGCGTACTCGTTTTCCACACCGACCGCCTTGATGAGGGCCGGCGCCGAAAAGGCCACCGTGGTACTACCCATCAGTACGGCGGCAGCAATAACCGCAGACACGCGCCGACTCGCCGGGCTGCGGCCCCGCTCGCGCCAGCTCAGCAACAGATGCCTGCACACCGCCTTCCCGCGGATTACGTCGTTCTTCATCTTGCTTTCCTTCATCCGGTTTTCCGTCCATCGACTATCCGTCATCCACAAATGAAATGATATAACATTACACAACACAGAAGTACCTTCCCTCTGCACAGACAGGAGTCCGCCATGCCAGTCGCCGCCGAACCATCACGCATCCCCGTGACCATCCTCACCGGTTTCCTTGGAGCGGGTAAAACCACCCTCCTGAACCGGATTCTCACGGAGCACCATGGTGGCCGGGTCGCCGTCATTGAAAACGAGTTCGGCGAGGCTGGCATCGACAACGAGCTGCTGATCCAGGACGACGCCGAGCAGATTGTCGAGATGAACAACGGCTGCATCTGCTGCACCGTGCGCGGCGACCTCGTGCGCATCCTGTCGACGCTCGCCGCGCGCCGCGCAGCGGGAGAACTCACGTTCGAGCGCGTGATCGTGGAAACGACGGGACTCGCGGACCCCGCGCCTGTCGCACAGACCTTTTTCGTGGACGACGATGTACATGAGCGGTACCTGCTCGATGCCATCGTCACTGTGGTCGATGCACGCCACGGCGCGGACCAGCTCGATGAGCATCATGAAGCGCAGGAACAGGTAGGCTTTGCCGATCGCATCCTGGTCTCGAAAGCGGACCTGGCGGGTGAAGCGCAAACGCAGGCGCTGATGCAGCGGCTGCGGCAGATGAATCCCCGCGCGCCCATCCGGCAATCCCACTTCGGCAACACCGATCTCAACCAGTTGCTGGATACCCGTAGCTTCAACCTTGATGCGATCGTCGAGATCGAGCCGGACTTTCTTGAGGACGTCTCACATACCCACGACGACGATGTGACGTCGTTCGTCTACCGCAACACGACGCCGCTTGATCAGGAAAAGCTCGAAGCATTCTTCAGCACGATGGTCGCGATCTATGGCACGTCCATGCTGCGCTACAAGGGAGTGCTGAACGTGGCAGGACTGGACCGGCGCCTCGTTTTTCAGGGCGTTCACATGATTTTTGGCGCAGACTTAGGTGCACCGTGGCGCGAGGAGGAGTTCCGTGAAACGAAGATCGTCTTCATCGGTAAACAACTGCCGGTGGACGTCTTTAAGGCCGGGCTCGACGGCTGCCTGTAGATCGGCCGGTACACCGCCTCCACCGTTTTTTTTGGGAGATCTCACGAATTCATCATGATCTGGCCCCGAAATATTGAGCGGTGCGAAATCCCCGGTTCTTCAACATCTTCCCACCCGCATCGGCCCACAGTACACCGACCTCCATCAGACGCGCGGATCACCTGGCAACGCCTGAACTTCGTTACAAATCCATCCTGCCAAGTGCCGATGTGCCACGGCAATGGCTGCGAAAATTCGTCGATGCCGTCGCGTGGTTTTGGGAGGACATCGAGACCGTGCACTGCAATAACATGAACGTCCGAACCCGGGTGCTGACCCACCGGCAGGCGCCTCTGAATCAGGCGCGTGCGGGCCGCCGGAAACCCGGGTTACATACGACGTGATCAGCCATTTCCTGTGCTAATGTCACAGCACCTCATCGAACCCGGAGCCGAGCATGGACGTGGGCTGGTTTTTGCGCGAACGGGTGAAGTTCATCCGCCAACTGTATGCGAACGCGGCGGCGCCTTTTGTTGAGCGACAGCGGCAGATTGAGGCGGAGGAGCAGCCGTTCGAGCCGGTGTACGACGAGAGCGGGGAGCCACGGTTTGAGCTGGAATGGAACGAAGCGGACCGCTCCCGGCACGTGCCGCCAGGCTACGCCTGCGTGTCCATGCTGTCCGACTCGCTGAAAGTGTTCTTTGCGACTTGGGAGCGGCTGATTGGTGTCGCCCGCGACCCTGCCACGGACAGCGTGCGCAAGAAGCGCGGGTTTGTCGCCGGCTATGCCGCCTTCTTCGAAGCTCGGCTCCACGTCCGGCTCGCCGACAGCGGCGTGGACCTTGAACTGCTCGAGGAGATTGTGCTCGTGCGCAACCGGGTCCAGCACGCGGAATCACTGACGACGATGCTGCCCTCCCATGCAGAGAAAGACCTCGACCGCCTGAAGAACCCGTATTTCCTGGACGCGTCCGAGCACGAAATCCTGGCGCGCAGCGATGGCGACGGAGAAAGCGCGTGGTTGATGGCACCCACCATCAAGGTAACGGCCGGGCGCCTGAACGGCGTGCTCGACGCCGTGGACCGCCTCGCGGACTTGGGCGGACGCCGCGCTCGAACCGTTCCGCTACGGGCGTGGCCAGCGCTTCGAGCCGGTGGTGCCGGAGACCACCTGAGCGGCGGGAACCCATGAATATCGCTTTTCGGGTTCCATGAAAAACCCTGCCGGGAGCGAATGCACGCGCTGACGCCGGTTGCGCGCGGCGTTAGAGCCGCGCCCGCATCGTGGGGCGTACCTGCTCGTCCGCCGGTTTCTGCGCCACCACCGCGCGTATCGCCTCGTCCCCGCTTGCCGCAGGGTCTCTGCATCGTGCGTCCGGATGATCCGCACGATCGGCGTACCGCGGCCGCCGTGCTTCTCCTTCATCGCGCGCCACACCAGGGGCATTATCGTCGCCATCGGCGACGCGCCATATACCAGAAGCTCTTTCACCATCGCCGGCCTTCCGTCGTTGAGTGCAACGTAAGCGGTCAATTGCAGACGCCCTAATCGTCAGCGGTCGTAGCGAGCTGCAATTTCGCAAACAGCCAGACGAGATAGCGATACGGCTCGACGCCGTTGGCCTTGCACGTCTCGACGAGCGAGTACAGATTGGCACTGGCCTGCGCGCCCGCAACGGTATCGGAGAACAGCCAGCCTTTACGGCCGATGACGAATGGCCGGATCGCGTTCTCGCACAGGTTGTTCGAGATCGGCCACGTGCCGTTCTCGACGTAACGGGTCAGCTTGAGCCACTAGCCGCCCATGTATTGCAGTGCTTTTCCGAGCACGCTCGACGGCACAACGCCGGGCAGATGCTTGACCATCGTGCGCTCGATAATGGCGAGTACGCGCACGCTGTATCGTGTGCGCAGTCGCTGCCGCCGCTTCGCTTCCCACTTTGCACTGCGCGCCTCGGCGGCGAACAATTTGCCAATCAGCGTAACGAAGCGAGTCGCCAGCAGATCCGGCGAGCGGGCCGCTTTGGGCACGGACTCTTCGGCCTTGATAAAGCCACGTCGCACATGTGCCCAGCAGCCGAGATGCACGAGCCGGTGATCGTGGGCGATGCCGTTGTAAAGCTCGTAGCCGTCGGTCATGAACGCAGCGCCGGACCTCACGCCGGCGTAAAGCCCCGACCCTCTGTGAGGAAATACCCGTGCTGAAGGAAGATCACCGGACTGGAAACCATCTGCTTGCGGTGCTCCCTGATGCGGAATGGGCGCGTCTCGCCCCCCATCTGGTCCCCGCCGACATGCCACTGGGCAAGGTCGTCTACGAATCGGGCGACAGGCTTGATCACGTCTATTTCCCGTCGACAGCTATCGTGTCGCTGCTCTACGTGATGGAAGATGGCGCGTCCGCCGAGATAGCGATCGTGGGGAACGAAGGGGTAATCGGCATTGCACTCTTCATGGGTGGTGAAACCATGCCGAACCGGGCGGTGGTGCAAAGTGCTGGTCGGGCATACCGGCTGGACGCCCGCATCCTGAAGGAGGAATTCCATCGCGCCGGTCCCATGCAGCGGCTGCTGCTGCGCTACACCCAGGCGTTGATCACCCAGATGGCGCAGACCGCCGTGTGCAACCGGCATCACTCCATCGATCAGCAATTGTGCCGCTGGCTACTTCTCAGCCTTGATCGTCTGCCATCGAACGAACTCGACATGACCCAAGAACTGATCGCCAACATGCTGGGCGTCCGGCGAGCGGGCGTCACGGAAGCTGCGATGAAACTGCAGGATGCGGGACTGATCCGTTATAGCTACGGGCACATCGAGGTGCTGGACAGACCAGGACTTGAGAAACGGGCCTGCGAATGCTACAGCGTCGTGAAGCGCGAATTCGACAGGCTGTTGCCCGACCTGAAGGCACTGTGACCGCGCGCGTCAACGCTCAGCCTCAAGCTGCCATCGCGCCGAATCCTGGTTCCGTTCCTGTTGCACCTGACGGGGTCACAATAGTCTGGCGAGACATTCACGGTTCAGATGCGTGCCGAAGCGCCACAGCCTCCTGAAAATGGCCGGACACCGAAAACCGGTGACGCACGACTGAACTGACGCAAGCCGACAAGCCACCCCTCGCACCCAACGCGCAAACGGAGACGTTGCACAGCAGCAACGACGCGCTCAGTCAGTTTTTTTGATGGCTTCCTTCGCGTCGCCAAGATTCTTTCGGGCCTGGCCAGACGTCTGCTGGACATCGCCCTTGACTTCCTGTTTCGTGTCGCCCGTGGCACGGCCAACCGTTTCATTAATCTTGCCCTTGACCTTCTCTCCCGTGCCCTTCACCTGGTCCTTGTTCATGGTAATCCTCCAATACGTAACTGATCTGTGAATGACTTTGCTACCCGTTGCCATCAGGTTCTGACACGGCGTAACCGGGGCGGTATTCGATGAACGTCATCGGTTATCCATGTCTTTCACCTCACTGGCTCGCGCGCGTTTTTCGTTGTCCGCGAGTTATTTTCTACAAGGCGCTGTGCCGCTAACCAGCACTGATAAAAATTTAGAATGACTAATTTCAGAATCCAAACAATCATCTGCCATCGTGGACTGATGGTCCGTGTCAAAAGCAAGCGCATCCCCCAACTACGTCGGGCCGACAATACTTCCCTCGGCGCTCATCGTCATCGCATTCCGCGGTTTGGCGTAAAGATTTTCACCGGTGCCCCGAAGCCCTCCTCCTGAAAGCATGGAAAGCACGGCATAGGCGATCCGGCCATTGCGTACGTCACAATCCCTGATCACAACGTTGCGCGCAACCGGGACAAAGAGTCGGTACGGTGCCGTACCGGGTCCCCAAAATGCGATAAAGCTCCATCCCATCGGAGCGCCACATTGCTACTGATGACAGGTTTTACCGCTAACCAGATGTCGCGACAGACGGTCAGGGCAAGATCGTCGTTGCGCACTCTCACGTAGACAAACGTGATAACCACTGCGCAGATGGTCGAGATGCCCTGTTCGATCGATACCTCAGCGGTCATTCTGTCGATGGATCTGGGCCGGCCCCCACGAAAACCGGACACTGGGTAACGCTTAAATTATGAGGTAGTCTTCCGCCTATGTTTAAGGCTACGCTGAACAAGCAGCTGAATTGGCGGCGTGTTGGCGATGTGGAGGT
>NZ_JBANLK010000067.1:0-27044 GCF_054968425.1 Paraburkholderia sp. AV2 | reverse complement strand
CGAACGCGAGACAAATACCCCCCGCCCAAACTCAAATAGCCCGAGCCGTAACAGCCACACGCGCAACCGGACACAGGTTCGTGCTGTGACGCTCAACCCGGTACGCGACTCTGTCGTCGCCGCGGCGGCGCACAACGCCGATAAACAGCCGTTGGGTGCGTGGATGAGTCGATAACTACGGTGCGCACGCGGGGTCGGGGCACGATCAATTGCGGTTATGAAAGGAGCTACTAGATTCTGAAGAGCCAGCCGGAGCACCTCCGTAGTCTGTACTTCCCCGTGATCGAACGTGAAAATCTGCCGCGGAGCCGCGAGCCATCGACTGATTTTCCTTTCCGACGGTTTCACACGGCGCGGGGGAGGCGGGGCCAGCGCGTTCCGGCTGATGCATTGGCGCCTGTTCGTTGAGAGACGGCATCGCGGGAGCGCGGGCAAACGATGCGGGCGGAATGAGCAGCGGATGGCGAAGAACGCGCTGGAAAGGACGAGATTCATGGCATTTCCCCCACGTCCGCGGCATCGCAGGATGCCGCAGGACATTCGAACCCACACGTTGATTATGATCCGTTATCCTTAAGATGTATTTAACGTGGCGCGGTGAAAATCTCTCGCGGGGCGGTCTGGACGGTCTCGATGTTGCAGCAGCAAGGGCTGATCGGTTTGCGGCGGAAGGTGCCGTTTGGCGGCGCCGTAACGACACCGCAATTGAGTGCTTCATTGGGGGCGGCGAGCAGCCAACTCATCGATAAGCCGGCAGCCGCCACTGAATCCGCTCAGCAACGCATCGATGTCTGACGTGAAAGGGCGCCCAGAAACATCGCTGAGATAGAGCACCCGATCGTCGTCATACGATTGATGGTCTGATTTGACGTGGACCGACGCCCAATAGGAAGGGGCCTTCGAGACGGTTCGGCCGCCGCAGATTTCGTAGCTAACCTCGACGGTAACGTCAATGCTGTAGCCTCGATATGCGTACTTGCGTCTCATGCTTCAACTTTCCTGCCAGTTATTTGAGGTGATTCGGTCATTCATCCTCGAGTCTCAAGGGCTACGGTTAGATAATGCACTGCACCGATGTTAGTTGGCGCGAGAGGGAAATTTTTTGTCGAACGGGGAATCTCTCGGCTGTCGAGCAAAGACGAGATCGATGACAGTCCTGAACCGAATGGCCTCGACGATCATGGGGCGACGTCGCCCTTCGAGCGCAATTTTTCATGATACATCCCTAGCTTAAGGGACAATTCAGTTAGCCGGACGGCCTGGTCAGTGTGGTCGTTGCGCCGTGAGGTACGCAATGCGAACGGCAGCGAACCGGTGGCCGCTTTCGACCAGCGGGCGTAACCGCGCTTCCAGAAACTCACGTTCGCTCAGCGTAAATTGTGTTTCGAGTATCGATTTCAGCGACGGCGCACCGGGATAGGGGGATGTATGCAAATAGGTTTGCCACGATGGCGAATCTTGAGTACGCACGTCGATATGCAATTCGAGATGGATATCCGTAAAGCCAGTATCGACTGCAAATCGTACGAGATCTCGTTCACCGTAACTGGTTATGGGAAGCGACCTTATCTTTTCCTTTGTGTCAGGATACTGCGCTGCCCTGCATCGCAGCAACAGTGCGAAGAAGGGGTCCTGAGGGTCTCCGATGCGAGCGTCGACGATCTGCTTTAAGGCGCAGACCTCAAGGGCTTCGTCGCGAATAATGGGCTCAGCCATCGCGAGTCGACCACCGGGCTTCAGAATCCGGAACAGCTCTCGCATCGCGGCGGGTTTGTCGGCCACATATGCGAGCACCGCGCGCATCACGACGGCGTCGACAGATGCGTCGTCGATTCCATCCAGCTTTTCGGCAGAACACTGAAGGAATTTACATTGATCGTGCACGCCAAGAACGTACGCTCTCTCGCTGGCGTGCGCCAACATAGGCGCGGAGATGTCAGTCATGGTCACATTCAATTTTCCGCCGGTCCGCTCGATGGCGCGAAATGCCACCAGACCGTCTCCTGTGCCAATATCGGCGAGCTTCATATGCGGTTTGAGGCGGGCGAAGTCCAGCACTCGATCGGCGTACGCGGTCATTTCGACACGCAGCCGCGATCTGTACTCGATGTCACCGCCATGTCGATGATGAAGAAGCCAGCTTGACCAGATATCGGGGGTGGTATCGCTCACGAGAATGAAGGAGTGTCGGTGAAGGCGCTTGCCGGGTCCGATATCGTACTGGGAGTTCCTGAAGAGATCCTTAACGGTTGAGCGGTCTACAAGAAGAGCAGTCCACATCGCGTCCCGGCAAGACGGCTTGACGATAGCCAGCGCAGGATACGAAGCGCTTGTCAGGCGCGGTAAAACGAGACTGAAAGAGGCTACGTCGTGCGGTCAATGCTCAATTCTGGTTACGACACAGACGGTACGTCCTTGAGGGCATCGGCTTATACACAATTTCCAACGTGACCGGCGGCACGTAGTCGGTCGTTGTCAACGGCATAACCTGCGGTTCGACGGTCTGAACGATCGATTTATGTGGGCGATCCAGATTGCTCGAGAGCCCGCTGCTGATTGAAACACTATCAACTCGGTTTCCGTGCTTACGCGGTTAGCGGCACACGAATTCCACAATGCCTCCTGCGGCGCAGATCACCACCACGGCAAGTGGAGGCGCTTTCCAGCGGTTCAACAGAAAGAAGCCGACTGTGGCAATGGAGAAGTCAATGCCGGAACGGATCGCGCTCGTCCAGACGGGCGAATAAAGCGCCGTCGCCAGCAACCCGACGACCGCCGCGTTCACGCCGGAAAGCGTCGCGGCCATGGATGAACGTGCGCGCAATGCTTGCCAGTGTGGCAACGCCGCAATCACGAGCAGCAAGCCAGGAAGGAAGATGCCGATGGTGGCAAGCAGCGCTCCGACGCAATGATTGGGCGCGCCCACAGTCATCCAGCCGAGGAAAGCGGCGAACGTGAACAATGGGCCCGGAACTGCCTGTGCCGCCCCGTATCCAGCGAGGAAGTCATTCGGCGATACCCAACCGGTCGCGACCGTCTGTTGCTGTAGCAGAGGTAGCACGACATGTCCGCCGCCGAAAACAAGCGCACCCGAGCGGTAAAAGGCGTCGAATATGGCGATGAGGTGGCCACTGCCCGATTGCTGCAGGGCTGGCAGAGCAAACAGCAGGAAGCAAAACAAGGCAAGTGCGATGCCTCCGGCCGGATGCGATACGCTGAATTCGCGCGCGTGCGCTATGCCGACCGACTTCGTTGACGCCGTTGAGCGGCAAAACACGAAGCCAAGCACAGCGCCGAGTGCGATGACAACGAGTTGCGCATCGATGGTGGTAAGCACGCTGAGTCCCGCCATGGCAGCAAGCGCAATGGCTGCCCGCCGGCGATCCGGGCACAGTCGACGGGCCATGTCCCAGACGGCCTGGGCCACGACAGCGACAGCGACGAGCTTGAGGCCATGAATCAATCCTTCACCGACCGGGCCGCCCAGATCCGGCGCTATGGCAGCGAAAGCGAGCAGCAACAAGACCGATGGCAGCGTGAACCCGCACCATGCCGCGAGCCCTCCGAACCAGCCAGCCCGGAGCAAGCCAATCGAGAACCCAACCTGGCTGCTGGCAGGGCCCGGCAGAAACTGGCACAGTCCGACCAGATCCATAAACGTTTCCTCATCGAGCCAGCGCCTGCGCTCGACGAACTCACGCCGGAAGTAGCCAATGTGGGCAATCGGGCCACCGAAACTCGTCAGCCCTAGCCGGAGGAACACGATCAACACTTCAAGCACGCACTTGGCACGGGACGACTCCCGCCGTGGCCTCTCGACTCCCATACCTCGTCCTCTGCCCCTTTATTTCGATTCGGCATCCGCGCGGCTTGCCCTTGACGTCGTGCGCGGCAAATCCCCGTCGCCCGATTCGGGCACTTCTGTGCGCCACGCCCTCTACGCTACTTTTCCCAGATCGGCGCCCCTGGCGACCAATGCGAATAAGCGATCAATCAGCAAATCATTCAGGATGACGCTGCGGCCATCGTTCAAAGAAGTCAATCGTACAAGCCAAACGATAGGCACGATCTCGCGCCTTGACCAGCCGCGGAATGCATTCAGGCGGCGCCGTTACGCTGAATCGATCAGGTCCGGTCTGGATAACGACCGCGCTCGCACATATCGCGTACATCATCTGCTTGGAAATCGCAGTGGATCGGCGGGCGCGGAGGTCGCGATATTATGGTCCCCCGGTTCATCAGCCGATGATTCAGTCTTGGGCAACAGACTCTTACTCCGCCTCATGAAGATGCTTTGCGTTCCCAACGTGAATGCGCCGTACAGTTCTTGACGCGCGCCAGTGAGCTGCGGTGCGTCATAGCTCGATGACGCACACCGGATCGAAAGTCGCATTCTCCCATCGCAGTTCGCTCTCTACCCGCGTGGACGCGAGATTCAGCGGGTAGCCGCGCGGGTTTGCCACGACGCGCGCACTGCCCGACCGGTAATCGAATGAATCGTGCACATGCCCGTGAATCCATAGATCTGCCAACGGCATCAGATGCCGCAGGTCGCTCAGAAAGCCCGCATTGACTGGTTGATCACGAAACCGCTCATGCATCGAAGCCGGCGAAACACCGTGATGCGTGATCACGACTGTCTTGCCCGCAAAAGGCTTCCCGAGTTCCCGCACGAGCCACGACACGGCGCGCCGATGTTCGGCCAGCGCTTCCTCCGGGCCGAACGGGCCGCCGTCTTCACGACGGATGGCGGCATGGTCCGACATCGCTTCGCGCGCATAGTCCATGCTTTTCACGCTGTCGCCGTAGAGCTCGTAATCCGTCCAGAGGCAGCAGCCAAGAAAGCGCGCTCCGCCGAACTCAATCGAGCGGCGTTTGAGATAATGGACCCGCGTACCCCGTGCCCGACGGCAGAGCGCAGCGACGGTCTCGGCATACCCGGCCCCATAAGCCTCATGATTGCCGCTGACGTAGAGGACCGGTACAGGCCACTCTGCGAAGCGGTCCACAGCCGCTGCACCCACGTGAATGTCGCCGGCGAGCACCAGTAGATCCGCGCCGGCGGCCACCTGCAGAGGCCATCTCGGGGGAAATTTCGATTGGAGAGCGTCGAGGTGAAGATCGGATGCAATCTGTAAGCGCATGATTCTTGTCAAACAGTGGCCATCCAATTTATGTCGTGGCGCATGCCCGCCGTCGAGCGCACGCGTCAAGCACTTCGCCCGGCGCGGAGGTGTCTCTATCCGCGTGCCGTCCCGTCCGATCCGATCGCGGCCTGCACATTCAAGGAGCACCGCGGACGTATAGCGTGCCGCCCTACCTGCGGCAACACATATTCTGTCACCTGCCACGCAACCAGCCCCGGAGCATAGAACAACAGATCGCGTATGCGTCGCGCACCTGCAAGCGCGAGGCAGGTTGGTGCATCGAATCCGAGTACCCCCCCGATCAGGACAAAACCGCCCTCCTGTACGCCCAGACTGCCGGGTACAAGAAAAGCCACGCTGCTCACAAGCTGGATCAAGGCCTCAATGACGAATGCCTGCGCAAACGTAGCATCTGTGCCGAGCACGCGGAGGGCGATCCAGATCTCGAGCGCGAATCCCGCGCACTGGACCGTTTGCCAGACAAACAGGTAGCGGGCGACGTTGCCCGTCTGACGCCATACCAGCTTGATGGACTGATCGACCCGAGCGGATTTCCCCACGAGCTCAAGCATCTTTCCGCTTGTGACCTGGTTCAGCGTTCGCGCCATGCGTTCGAAGGGCCGGGCATGCTGAACCAGCGCGAAGAGCGTCAGTATCGGCACGATTCCCGCGATGCTCCACACGAGCGTGCCTGCCAGATGCGCCGCACCAGACGTCGAATGACCCAGCAGGTAGCCACATGCTACGAGTGCAAAGACGACCTGGCTGATCAGCGTGAGTTGCACATCGACGACAAGGCTCGCTATCGCGCTCGCCGGCCGCACACCGCTGCGGCCAAGCAGCCGGAACGAGAGAATTTCGCCACCGATACGCGCGACCGGCAAGAGGCCGTTTACCGACTCCCGAAGCCAAACGAACTTCAGCAGCTTCGCGAAGGACGGACGCTCCGCAGGGCGAATAAGCGTGCGCCAGTCCCACGCGTTCGCGCACATCGGGAGGACATGCACGCAGGCGGATAGCACAAGGCCGGATCCTCCGTTGCGGATCAATTGCCAGACTGTCGCCGGATGATCGCGCAACACTAGCCAGACTGCGGCCGAAAATCCAACCAAAGCTGCGATACGGCCAAGGTGCTTCATCTGTGGTTCCCGCTTGCGGATGGCACCCGCGTCGTTACAGCTATCGACATCTCGTTGAACTCACTTCTCATTTACCGGCGACAGCATACCGTTCCCATCGACGCGGAAACGCCTGCCCCGCCAGACCACCCCAGACGAACAAAAGCTCGCGGCATAGATCGCGAATTGCACGAGATCCCACAGCGGCAGACAGAGTAGTCCGTGTGTCTTGTTATTCGTGGCGCGGTCAACCCTCCAGACCAGCACCGCTCGGCTCAACAGCGCGGCACAAGCCGATACCCACGCCACGCTCGCGCCGCCGGAAAATAGGACTGTGAGCATAGCGAGCGCAAACGGATGCATCAGCACGGCACCGAGATGTCCCGAGGGGTCGGCTGCGCGAATCGTGCGACTCCAGCGCAACTCATGGCTGAAGAGTCTGGAAAACGTATTCTCGACGCAGGCGTGTTCCACTATCATCGGCGGAATGGCAACCGTAGCGCCGTTACGACGCACGGCTTCACCGATGGCGTGATCCTCCGCAAGGTGGTGGGCGAACTGCGCGAGGCCCCCTATTCCCGCGAGGGTCTCCCGAGTCATCGCAACCGACTGTCCGAAGCACGGCCGGGCGCGGCCAATCGCAAGCCCGGTAACTACGCCGGGGAGGAAATGATAGTTGGTGAGCGCGGCTGAGACGCGCGACCAGAACCCGGGTGTGCGCAGGCCGCGATAGACCGTGGTGACGAGCCCGACGCCCGGCTCCTGCAGCGCTGCGACGATATTGCGAAGGTAAGCCCGACCGACACGCACATCGCTGTCCGCGAAACAAAGGACGTCATGCTCGGCATGTTCGAGCATGTTGACGAGATTAGCGATCTTCCGGTTGGGTCCATACAGCCGCGCGTCCACCACGACCGTGACCTGCGCCGAGGGATAGCGCGCGCGCACTGCATCGACGGCCCTCAGCGCTGCGTCCTGGGCGTCGTGAACGCCGAAGAGATACTGGATTGGAGCCGGGTAGTCCTGCTCGAAGAACGTGGCAAGATGCTCCGTGAGTTGCCACTCGTCTCCGTGAAGCGGCTTGACCACCGTCACACCAGGAAACTGCGTCGGCACGGCGGCGCAGCGAGCAAAGAAGCGGCCGACCAGCACGCAGGCGAATACCGTATAGACGACGCCAAACGCCGCGCCAAGGCCGCAGACTATGGCGAAAGACATGAGCAGCACATGTGCGCCATGCAGCAGTGCCGGATGCCTCAGCACAATCGCCCATGAAACCCCGAAGCACGCAGCGACGCCCAGCGCCAATACGCCACCGGTGAGCCGGATCGCGCGCGGCAAGCCCATCATGCCTCGTGGGCGCGCAGGAAGCGGAAGAACTCTACGCCTTCGCGCAGGCGGCGCTTCATCATCTCCCAGCTCGTGAGCATCTCGCGCACGATCTCCCAGATCTTCGAGGGGCGGAAATAGAACTCGCGATAGAACTGCTCGAGGTGGTGATAGATCTCGTCGCGCGACAGATGCGCATAGCCGATCGCCGCGAGCTGCACGCCTTCCTTGCTCACGAGGTTGATGGTCTTGTTCTCTTCCATCCAGCCGTTCTCCACGGCCTGCTTGTAGAGCGTCGTGCCCGGATAAGGCGCCGCGAGCGAGACCTGGATCGTGTGCGGATTGATTTCCTTCGCGTACTCGATGGTCTTCCTGATCGTTTCCGGCGTCTCGCCCGGCAGCCCCAGAATGAAGGTGCCGTGAATCTTGATGCCAAGCGTCTTGCAGTCCGCGCTGAAGCGGCGCGCGAAGTCCGTGCGCACGCCCTTCTTGATGTTCACGAGGATCTGGTCATCGCCGCTTTCAAAGCCCACGAGCAACAGACGCAGGCCGTTTTCCTTCATGACCTTGAGCGTCTCGTACGGCACGTTCGCCTTCGCGTTGCACGACCACGTCACGCCGAGCTTGCCGAGACCCTGCGCGATCGCTTCGGCGCGCGGCAGGTCGTCGGTGAAGGTGTCGTCGTCGAACATGAGCTCCTTCACTTCCGGCATGTTGTCGCGGATCCACTTCGCTTCCTCAAGCACGTTCTCGACCGAGCGCGTGCGGTAGCGGTGGCCGCTGACCGTCTGCGGCCACAGGCAGAAGGTGCAGCGGGACTTGCAGCCGCGGCCCGTGTAGATCGAAACGTACGGGTAGTTCAGGTAGCCGATGAAGTAGTTCTCGATCTTCAGATCGCGCTTGTAGACGGGCGCGACGAACGGCAGCTCGTCCATGTTTTCGAGGATCGGGCGCGCCTCGTTGTGCTCGATCGAACCGTCTTTCGCGCGCCAGCTCAAGCCCTTGATCTGCGGGAACGGCTTGCCTTCGGCGATTTCCTTGCAGGTGAAGTCGAATTCTTCGCGGCAGACGAAATCGATCGCTTCGGTTGCCGTGAGCGAGTTGTGCGGATCGACCATCACCTTCGCGCCGACCATGCCGACCAGAATCGACGGCTTGTGCTTCTTCAGGTCCTCGGCGAACAGCGCGTCCGTCGGGAACGACGGCGTGCTCGTATGGATGATGACGAGGTCGTAGTCGTCGGCGATGTTGAGCGTTTCCTGGACGGAAAGGCCGTCGGCGGGCGCATCGAGCACGCGGCTGCCGGGCACGAGGGCCGCCGGCTGCGCGAGCCAGGTCGGATACCAGAACGAACGGATCTCGCGCTTTGCCTGGTAGCGCGAACCGGCGCCACCGTCGAAGCCGTCATAGGACGGGGCCTGCAGAAACAGCGTTTTCATGTCGTTGGATTTCCCGCGATATATCGCGCGGTCACTCTTTGGTGTTTGTTCAGGGGGTGGAAGGGAAGCAAGCTAAAGTGCGCTCGCTCTTGCCTCGGTGAGGATTGACCGCAAGCATAAATCAAGATGCCCTGGGGTCAAACGTTCTCCGGTTGAGCCGCACGTACAACACGACGAGCGCACGCCGGGGGCAGTCACTGGACAGCGAAACGGTGCAATGCCGCTCACCGCCGAGCCACACATGGTTGCTTGCCAGGGCCGAGCGAAACGCCGAACCCGCGACTCTACGAGTCAAGAAAACCGCCGCAATGACCATCCCCCCAACGCCCAGACGGAACGCCGTCGACGTAAAGAACGTCTCCGGCGCGGCAAGCACAAGCATTGACGCCAGGACGATTGCCTGGATAAGCGTGGCTGCCAGCGAGGCAACCAGCAGATGCGCACGCCATTGATCGATGGTAGACGAATTCATCGCAAGCGACCGCGGCTATGCGTTACTGGAATATCGGCTTGCGGAACCATTACGCAATCCATTCAAATGCCACTCCCATCCGTGATCGAGAAAGGCTGACCGATACGTACTTCACCGCTTCCGATATTACCGGGACAAGCTGAAGGAAGCCTTAAGCATCCGCCTGAAAGAGCGGCCCGTTTGCCTGGCGAGGACCCGCACATACAATCTCAGGGAATTACGCCGTGATACCGCTGGCACGAGCGTGGAAAATAGAGGGACGGTCGCGAAACAGCACGGGTCCAATTGAGCATGAGAATCCTTCTTGTTGAAGACGACGACCTGATTGGCAACGGGCTGGAGATCAGCCTGAGCCAGGCAGGCTACGGTGTAGACTGGGTGCGCAATGGGTGCGACGCCGCCAATGCGCTCGCAACATCTCGCTACTCCCTGCTGGTGCTGGACCTCGGACTGCCGGGCAAGTCGGGAACTGAAGTCCTGCGCTCCCTGCGCGAAACAGGCGATGACATCCCCGTTCTCGTACTCACGGCGCGCGGCACCGTTGCCGATCGCGTCCGGGGTCTTGATGCCGGCGCTGACGACTATCTGGCCAAGCCGTTCGAGCTTTCCGAAGTGCTCGCGCGCTGCCGCGCACTCGTGCGCCGTTCACAGGGGCGTAGCCAGGAGACGATCGTGTGGCACGATATTTCGGTCGACCTCACCACACGCACCGTCACGCGTAACGCGGTCCGTGTGCCGCTGACTGCGAAGGAGTGGGTCCTCCTGACCCAGCTGGTCACTCATCAAGGCATACCGCAAACGCGAATACGCCTCGAAGATCGCCTCTACGGATGGCAGGAAGGCGTGGAAAGCAATGCCCTCGAAGTGCATGTCTCGAATTTGCGCAAAAAGCTCGGCGCCGACCTGATCCGCACTGTGCGCGGCGTCGGTTACGTTGTGGAAAAGCCATGATTTCCCGCTCGATACGTCATCGGCTTTCGTTGATGGTCCTGTCCTGCGTATGCATCGTCTGGATCGTAGCCGTGTACAGCTGCTTCCGGCATGCGTCGCGCGAAGTGCGGGAATGGGAAGATGCGCGCCTCGTCGAATACGCCATGTTTATCGCGCGGCTTGACCGCACGGATCTGAACGAGTTCTCACAGTCTCCCCTCAACGCCCAGATCGAGCTGACACGTCCCGGCAGGCATCAAAGCGCTGCATCGGACAGCGACCGCCTGCCGCGCGATATCCTTTTTGAAGTGCTGGACGAAACAGGTGCCCCCCTCACATCGAACATCCCGCGCGACGCAGCGAACCTGGCCGCATGGGCTGAGACGCACCCGCTGCCGTGGAGCGCCGACATCGACGGCTCCGCGTGGCGCCTATATACGCTGCATGACGGGCAGACCGGACGGACCATTCGGGTCATGGAAACCTCCAATACCAGGAGCGACCTCGCGAGTGGCGCAGCAAGGCAGATCGTATGGCCGCTGTTCGCCGCGCTGCCCGTGCTCGCGGCACTCCTCTGGTACGCGATCGGTCGAAGCCTTCGGCCGCTCGAAGCGGTCTCGACGACCATCCGCGCACGTGACGCCGATTCGCTCACGCCCCTCGGCATCGTAGGCGTACCGACTGAAGTGCGAACGCTTGTCGACGCGATTGACCGCCTGCTTTCACAACTACGGCAGTCGATCGCACGAGAACGTGCCTTCACCTCCGACGCGGCCCACGAACTGAAGACACCGCTTGCCGCCATCAAGGTACAAGCGCAGGTGGCGCTTTCAGCCACCACGCCTGATCTCCAGCGGCTCGCGATGCAACGCGTCATACAAGGCGTCGATCGCAGCACCCGCCTGGCCGAGCAACTGCTTCTACTGGCAAGACTGGATGAATATGAGCGTGTTCCTGCAACAACCGTGACGACGGCCGACCTGGTCGAAGAAGCCGTTGCCAGGCATGTCGCGAACGCACGGGGAAAAGGCATCGCGCTTTCCGTCAGGCAGGAGTCCAGACGTGCAATGCATGCGGACGCGGTGCTCATCGGCATCCTGCTGGACAATCTGCTCGACAACGCCATCAAATACGGCGTTCCGCAAGGCCACGTCGAGGTATCCCTGTTCGATCGCGGCCACATGCAATGCCTCGCGGTGCTCGACGATGGGCCGGGCGTGGCCGAAGCCGATCTTGCGCGCCTGACCGACCGCTTCTACCGTGGCGCCAGCGTGCAATCGCCGGGCAGCGGGCTCGGCCTGTCGATCGTCGAGCGCATTGCGCACTATTTCAACGGAAGGTTGCAGTTCGGCCCAGGGCTGGGGGGGCGGGGCCTTGCCGTCATCATCGACTTTCCTGCACTCCCTGAGGCTGGCACCGGTGCGTCCGCCGCCGGGGTTCGCGGCGAGGACTTCGAGCACGGCGCGATGCCTCCACCTTAACGTTCCGTTAAGGGTTTCTGCGTAAAATCAGCGCCTCTTTCCGACTTGGATTCCCACCGGGGCAAACATGCCGGCAACCTTACGTTACGACGCAGTTGCACGTTTTCTCCACTGGTTAGTCGTCGCACTGGTCAGCGCGCAGTTTGTACTGGGCTGGACGATGCCGGACGTGCATCGCGGCACGCAGCCGGTCGGTCTGATCGCCTGGCATATCGCGGTTGGCACATCGCTCTTGGCGACAATGGTATTGCGCATCGTCTGGCGCGTGACCCATCGCCCGCCGGCAGAAGAAATTTCACTGCCACTGCGCGCCGTCTCGTCCGTGACGCAGCTTGCGCTCTACGGGCTCCTCGTCGTTGTTCCGTTACTTGGCTGGATCAACGCTTCTTCGCGCGGCTGGCGAGTTACATTGTTTGGCGCGATTCCATTGCCCGGGCTCTCGCCCCAAGGCTCCTCGTTCGGTCACGAAATGGGTGACGTCCATGGTGTACTGGCATGGGTGTTGTTTGCGCTAATCTGTCTGCACATCGGGGGAGCGCTGCTGCATCTCCTTGTCCTTCGGGATCGAGTCGCACAACGGATGACGCCGTGGTGACCCTCAGGCCATGCGCTCGATGGTTCGCATACCAGGAGCAACGGTCGCAGAGCGCCGGGAGCAGATTCCATCGTACTGGCAGCACATATCCGATTGGCTCGAGCGTGCAATCTCCTGAATCTCGATCGACGCTGTTTGCCTATGCCTCAAGCGCACTCGTACCAGTTCTTCGAGCGGTTGACGATACGCACGACGAGCAGCATGACCGGCACCTCAATCAGCACAGTGAGCTTAAGCGCGGGGCGAGATCGTAGGTTACCGAAGTAGTAGGACTAACTACATGATCCGCTCACGACCGTTAGACAGAGTCTGGAGAATCCGGCCAGCCATTTTCCCCGGCCGACCCGCTGTCCAATGCGTTCGACAGGTACTCGCCCCAGCGTGTCGTGCGAGCATCAATCGCCGAATCGCAATTGATAGCGTGATTTGCATCGACATACCGACAGACTGCGAACGGAGTGCTTGCACCATTGACCGCGATCGCCGTGGGCAACATCAGCTCGGCACAGCTGCGGTAGGTGATGGCAGCGTTTTTCAGCCGGCGGATTGTCTTGGGGCGCGCCATCTCGCACTTGCACGTCCTGCCCACGATGAGCGAGGTGCAGCCGTGCATGCTTGAATTTGCACACTTGCATCTGATTGCTTTTTTAGCCGGTCACCGGAATACACGACTCCATAACGCGGTCACGACAGCCACGAAAATCATTCTGAGAGAGACTTCATGGTAGGTATCCAGCGAATTAACGGGCGAAGACTCCCGGGCGGGTAGGCCCCGGAGGCGCCGGAATTTGCGGCGCAGCCACGCCGAACGCGCCGCGTGGGCGAACGCCTTCTCTGCCTCTTGCGGCATGTCCGTGACAATGTCAAATTCCCGGCCGTCGATGTATCCCGACACCGAATACTTCCCGGACCGTTGCGTCATCCAGGCCTCATAGCCCCATGCAAAGACGTGTGTCAACTTCGCCTCCTTCGTCGACATCGCAAGTTTCGCGATGAGCTGATACCTACCGAACGAAATTCTGGTGTGACTGGCGATTCACCGAAGTATTATCGCGACCAGGACGACGACGGCCACTGCGAGTCCGAGAATCGAGACAGTGCCTCCGAGCCAGAGCGCGACCCGGTCGATATTCTCCTGCGACGAAGCGAAGCGGAAAAGCCATTCAGCAAACTTTCGGGGCCACTTCATGTCTTACCTCGTGCGGTGTCGATGAAGCTTTCTCAGGCCTGATTCCGGGGCAGCCTCCTCTCCAGTGTTTCCATGGAATCGCCTGCCTGGCCCCGAGGGAGGTTACTGGGCTACCTGACGAAACCGCGTCTCAGAATCCCTACGGGCCGTCGTCCTCGGTCCGTGAAGCTAGATAGGCTCGGTACCCGGCTTCCATCTTCTCGCGGCGAGTTTCCACAGAAGCCACATCGATATCGGGCTCAGAACCAGGAGCTCTCGGCAAAACCTCGAGCAGCTTACCTTCGGCAAGAAGCTTGCGAATGTGAGTGCGGCTGACGAAGAGATATTTTTCAGCTTCTTCAACGGTCATAGCAGGCACCTCCTCTTTTGACTGCAGGACGCCCGGCACACGAGGCGGCAGGGTCCGGGTGTTGGCCATGGCTCAGGTACTTCCAGATTCAATCGCTTCGCGATACCCAATCGATGCATCTCCCCGTATCTGCTCGTTGGGCATACGTTCCGAGGCGCGTTGTGTCGTACGTCCGGAATATGAATCGGATGCACGCGCTGTTTAGGTTGGCAGCCAGCCCTTAGACAAAATATTCGCGATTACCCATGGGCATTCAGTGGGAAAGCAATCTCGTTCGACATCAGCCGCCGCTTGAGCGAGTGCCTCTGCCCATATCAGTTGACACTTTCGAGGCTCATCAATCCTTTCACGTAAGCTCGGAGACTCTGCAAAACTCTCACCAATCCTCAATCGCTGTACATCAACCATTACCGACCGACTGGCGGTACGCTCGCTGGGCAGGTAGTACCATTTGAGTAAATGGGCGAGCAGCAGGGATATGTCTTTAACTAGTTCGCGAAGCTCCGCTTTCCCGACATCTTCAATCTCATCGGCCAGGTGCTCGATGTCCAGAAGGTCAAAACGACCTTCCCTTAGAAACCGAGCCTGCTCAAATGCCCACGCGTAGACATCTTCGTCGTAGGCTGGCATCTGAACTCCCTGATAAACGTCCCTCGAGGGGGTACGGGCAGCGAGGTGCTATTTCCAAATGATAGCGACTACAAGGATGACGACCGGCACTAATCCAAGTCCCACTGCCCCCCGGCCGACCCTGCTCGCCACGCAATCGATATTCTAAACACGCGTTTCGATGACTGATTTCGTGCGTTCATATGCAGTGGCCATCTTCCGCCCCGACAAGTAGCTGCCGGGTAACATCGGTGTACGATGCCACATTGTTCACCTTGCACCAGCGTTCCCATACATATTCAGCATTGCTCGACCGACCAGGTTGCCCAATGAGCTGGTACACGCGCCCTGACTGCGTCTGCCCGCGTAATGTGACGCGGTCGAACGTAATGACCTGAGAACTGACGCGACCCGTGGAATCTCGCTCATCGCTGCCGATGAAATGCCGAGTTCCATCATTGGTCTCTCGGATGCTCCACTGCAACAGCGAGACCGCTGGTTCCTCATTGACCGGGGCGATTCTCCAGATAGGCATGGGTATCTCCTATTCGCCGTTGAGCTTTCGGCCGAAAGCGGTGGCTCTCGGCGCCGGTAGCTCATTCAGATTACGCTGGAACTCATGACATTCGGATTTTTTCCGTTTTGAAGTGAAAAAAGCAGACTGTTTTATCGGTGATTTTTTGGACGGATTATGCTTTATATTTTTACGATTGGTCAAATTATGACTTATAGGGTGATTGAGGTTTCAGGGTAAATCTTTGCTAAACGGACAGCTTATGGTCTATTTCAAAGACGGGTTATGGATAACGGCACATGGACGCACGCGTGGAGTTCCGGCTTCTCCTGCGAGGCGCACTCCGAAGGTCACGTTCCGCCAATTGAGGCACCCCGATATTGTTCGCATTCCTATATATAACCCGCACATTCCGCTGCACAAATCAAATCTGCGAGCGCGCGCCATGCGTCCTTCGACGGGCACCGACACCGCGCATCCTAGCGAGCGCTGCATCCGGTCAAAGACGGCAGTCCGGGTACTGGTGCAGTTTGAAGGGCGAGCCCACAAAGCCGAAACGCCGCCGCCCAGTGCCGGCGGTACTCTATCCTCTTTCGTCCGAGGCTCGGCGATCATGCTGGTGGTCCGCGCCACTCATCCGAAAAAAATACGCGACCTAAATCTCACTTTTATTCTAGGCCACGAATCGCGGATGGCAAGGAATTCGTGTCGCTGATGCTCACCCTGCAGCGTCGGCGATGCCTGGATTAGCGGCAGCAACAAGTGCGCCGAATGGAATGTAACGCTCGAGGCTCGGGCTGCCGAGCACCGCGATACATTGAAGAAAGAGCGACAGCGAGAACGTCCCCTCAGCCATATGGGAAGCGAGCGTCCTTTCGCCAATCGGGGCGCCGATGTCGGACAACCGCTGCGCGAGCTTCTCCGGCGTCACCCATGGCTGCCGCGACAGCTCCGCAGCCATCACGGCTTGCGCGCGGGCCTCCCACGATCCCGACATCTTCAGCGCATCGCTCCACGACGATGGAGGCTCGTCTCCCGCCACATGAATGATCTGCAGCAGCAACGTGAACCTGACCGTTCCGCGCGAAACCCGGTTGACAAGAGAGCGTTCGTTCTCCTGAACGCCTGCAAGCGCGAGCGCGTCGATGAGTTCCGCGTATCCGCGATCCCAGCGCGCAAGCGCGATACGAATCACGCGACTGGCCAGCCCTGCCCAGGGGGTCTCTGCCTCGCTCACAGAAAATCCTTGAATTCCAGCTGCGATCGACTAGATTAAAAGTGCGACAGTAGTCGCACTTTTTACTATGCCAAAAGAGCACCGCCGCCTCTATCCGCGCGGTGTCCCTCGGTACTGCGTAGCCGTTGATTTTAACGATGACGAGACAAACGGACCAGTAGCCGGAAGCATAGGAATGGGAGACCTGCGCCAAGCGTGCACGACTACCCAGGGCGGCACCTGTCGTCGCCAGACGCAACAACACCTACGTGCGCGATACTCTGGCGCGCCAACACATCGTCAAGCGATGTCAAGTTAACTAAAAAAAATGTGCGCAGAACGCGCAGAGAACCCCACTTGCCTAAGTGCAAGTGCATCGGCTACTATCCGACCAATTGTATTGGGTGCCAAAAGACAGGCGCGCCGAGCCAAACCACCCTCAGCAACTGCCGCTGCCAAGATAGGGCAATGACCGTATGTTAACGCAAATGGCGATATTGTCAACAGCAGTGTCACGCCGATCGTTCGACCAACGAAGCAACAAACGGAGGGATTTTCCAGCAGACGACGATAGCCACTAAAAGCCATCGAAAGTGACGAGAGCGGATGTGTCAGGGTGGCAGCCCTGACACTCCGGTTTGGTGGACACCCCGTGCAACGAGGCCTTCGCACTTACACGCGCGAAGAATCTCACACTGGGTGCGCCGTGTCAACTCACGCCTGTACGCAACAGTCGACAGGCAACCGAAAGGCGACCCTGTGAGCACGAAGAAGTCACTGAAGCTCGATCCAGCGGACAAACCATCCCATCCGCTACGCGCTTCGCACACCCCGGCCGGAAAGCTCCCCCCGGTGCCCCATCCACCGCTGGTGGGTCCTCCAGCGCCTAAACCCTGCGGCGAGCGCTGCCCATTCCGGAACTCGCCGCACTGCAGTCACCGGGCGCTGGCGACCGCCCTGCGGGGCGAGGACGCCGCAGCGGAGGTACCCAGGATACCGCGCATCTGCTTCCAGCTTGCGCTACTTCGCCTCCCACGCCGGCCACGGGCTTCGCGCCCTACCGGGGAGGAACTATGAGCAGGATTTCGCGCGCAAGTTGTGCCGCCGGCGCAGTCACAAGCGGCGATACGCGCACAGACGACGGGAATCCACTTCTGGAAAACGTGCCGCCCGTGCCAACGCTGCCTGAGGCCATGCGTCTGACCGAACGGCAGGAACAGCAGGATGTCACCGGCTGGAATGTGCAGGAGTTAATCGCCCACGAGAGTGCCGACGCTTTCGTCACGGACGCGACTCACGCTGGTGTTCTTGTCGATGTCGTTTCGCAGGTTCGAAGTTCCTACCGGGACCGCGACCTGCGGGACTGCCGATACCGGAATCACGCGATCGAGGCGAACCGCCTGCTGCACAGCGGGCGCCCGGGGCCAAGTGTCTCGATTCCCTCCCGATTTGGCGTCGCCCCCATGGCGAGGCCTCGGGGGATCGTGGTCGTCGCCCCTGTCGGAACAGGCCGCCGGAGGCTGGCCGACATGGTAGCGTCGGCGCTCGGCAGCGAACCCCGCGTTGCCCGGATAAGCGCCGCTGCAGGCGTCACCGAATACCTCCAGCTCCCGGTCCTGCGCATTCCGTGGCCAATCGACGGCAGACAGGCTGGACTCGCGCAGGCGTTCATCGGCGCGTTCGACGCGGTGTTTCGCACAAGTTATGCCATCGCTACGCGTACGCCACTGTTTCGCGAGCGCGACATCGTCCCCACGATATGCGCGCTCGCCGTCGCGTCGAGCTTGGGTCTGCTTGTCGTGGAGCGAATCAACATGCAGGACGCGACCAACCCCGCGGCCGAAAGCACATGGAACGCACTCGGACAATTCACCCGCGTAACGGGTGTTCCGGTCCTGTGCCAGCCTACCCCCGGTGCGGCCGCAGCCGGTCTGACGAGGTTACCGGGTGTGGCAGCCGAGCTGACGTCAGCGGGCTTTGCCGAAATTACGCCTTCGTGTAATTCGCGCGAAAAACACTGGATCGCGGTGTGCGTTGTCCTGTTCAACAGGACGATCCGCGTTGCCGGCGTGGCGTCCATGCCCTCCTGGCTGCCGGACGCCGCGTATGACCTGACGCTGGGCTATCCGGGCCCGCTCGCGAGAGCGCTGTGCGCCATCGCACAGAACATGGTGAGGCTGAACGTCCGCGTCTTCACGCTCGAGATCTTCGCGAAATATGGCCGCCTGGCGCTCGCGCTCGACCAGTATCACCTCGACGCGGTCAGGATCATCCGGCAGGGAGGCACGTACACGCCGTCGACCCTCATGCGTCACGGCGACTGGCTGTCGCTCCACCAGCTCGCGTCGGCACGCCTCATGCCGGAGCTACGATGAACGCTAGGAGTCCCGCCATGTTCAGGACGCTCTACGCGGCTGCGCCGTACGAAACGCCGTTCAGCCTGCTGGTCGCGCTGGCCGGCACAACAATCGAGCCGCAGACCCGCTATCGGGTCGCGCTCGCTTTCCAGCCGCGACCACCGCTGCTGCAGACCGCGCCGTGCCGCCTGTCGCGGTTTTGCACCCTGACGGAGGACTTCTACGGCACGCCCCGTCAGGTGCTCATGGACCGCACGCTTTATCCCATGTACATGGGATGTATGAAGTCGGACCCGGCCGCCGCGCTCGCAGCCAACGCCTGCGACGCAACCAGCGGACGGCCTTGCCTGCCTCCCCTGCCTTCGTGGCTGTCCGCAGCCAACCGTTACGGGCTCGAGTGCCCAGAATGCGCCAGCGAACTCCGCGCGCTGACCGGTCGGCGATGTTCGCTCTCGTTCCACTGCATCCCCCTTCAGGCCCGCTGCCCGATTCACGGATGCCTGTACCGGCTCGCGCATCCGTGCAGCGCGCTAGAAACGGGTTCGCTCGTACCTGGCAGTCCTGTGTGTACCCGCAACACCCTTCGGCTCGGCGCGACCCTGTTGCGCTTCCTCCATGCGTCGCGCGGCGGATGCTGGCTCGACGAGCTGCGCTCGCAGCTTGCCGTGCGCGGATACGCTGCGAGCGACGGGCGGACCAGATGGGATGCCGTGAGCCGGGATCTTGGCGCACTGTACTCGGCAGGCTTTGAGGATGCGCGGCTGGGCGGCTGGGTCGCATGGAACTGCCTCGGCATGCGCGTGCACCGTTGCGAGCCGCAGTCCTCGCGGCCGCCGCATCCAGTGGAAGTGGCCTTGCTGCTGAACGCGCTCGACGAGATCGAATTCACCTCGCCACGGACAAGGACAATGGTTTCCCAATCCACAGCTCATCAGCTGGACGACTTGGCGAAAGGCGACGGCAGACAAGCGGCAGCGAACCTCCCGCCTGGTGGCGCGTCCGCCCGCCCGTCCGGGCTGCGCCGTCGGCCGGATAACGCGTCAGGCACGCCCACGAGGCCCTGCACGACGTGTCGGACAAAGCATCCTACGCCGTACCGCGTCCGCACTGCGAGAGCCGGCGGCCCGCCAGACTCCGGCAGCACGCGAGCAAGTCATGCTTATGAGCCAAGTCGCTCTGGAACCGACCGATGACAACGCGCCAACTCCCAACACCTGCTGTCACCCCGACCCATAGCGCGATATTGACCGAGCATGAAAATCCCCTGCTCATCAACGTGCCTACGGTACCAACGCTTGGCGAGGCGATGCGCCTCACCCAGGTCGTCGGCACCTACAACGACGCTCCAGTCCCATCGGGCGATGCGCTCACAAAGCGGTTATCTAGCGTCCTGGTGACTAACGCGGCCCGCGCCCGGGTTCTCATGACCGTGCTCGAGCAGGTCCGAAGCTCCTATCTTGCGCGCGACCTGCGGGATGCCGGTTACCGGAACTTCATTACCTCCGCAACTTACGCACTGCACAGGCGGCGGGATCGATGCGGCTATGACATTCCGCTGGCATTCGGAATCGCGCCCAACGCTCGCCCCCGCGGCATCTTCGTGGCGGCTCCGGTCCGTACGGGCCGGCGCAGTCTTGCGGCGACCATCGAATCGCTCTTCCGGCGCGAGGCAATCCCGGTGCGGCTTCCAGGCGAGCGCAACGGATTCACGGACTATATGCAGTTGCCGGTCTTACGCATCCAATGGCCAATTGGCGGCAAGATCCAAGGCCTTGCCCGAAACTACATCGGGACGTTCGCCCTAGCCATGAACATGGACTTCGGGCAACGCACCCAGAAGCTGTTCTTCCGCGACCGCGACACCGTTCCTGCCTTGTGCGCGCTGTCCATCGCCGCAAACCTCGGTCTGCTCATCGTCGAGCGCATCAACACTATCGATGCGAGTACGCAAGCGGCGGAAGTCACCTGGGACGGTCTGGCCCAGTTCACACGCATGACCGGTGTCCCGGTCCTGTGCCTTGCGACGCCCGGCGCAGCCATCGCCGGCCTCTCCAAGCTGCCGGGTGCACTTGGAGACCTCGCGCCAACGGGACCCATCGAGATCACCCCAGCGCCGGGCTACACGGACCGGCACTGGAACGATGTCTGCCGCGCACAGTACGACGCCACGATAGGGTCGGTTCATCGGGGCCCAATGCCCGACTGGCTGCCGAAAGCGGCGTACGAAATGACACTCGGGTACCCGGGTATTCTCGCGAAGGTCCTGTCTGCCATCGCACTCGAACTTCACGCGCTCAAGGTTACGACGTTTTCCCCCGAAATCTTCAACATCTACGGGAAAAAAGCGCTTGCGCTCGACCAGAATCACCTCGACGCCATCCGGATCATCCGTCAGGGTGCCGAGTACAAGCGCTCGAGTCTGTACAGGTACGGCGACTGGCTCTCATTCAGTCACCTGACATCGCTGCCGCTCGGTCCCGAGATGGCTTGACGCGTAACAGTCATGCTCAATATCGCATACCGGGCTGCGCAAACCCGGGCCGCGTGCGGTTCCTCGGCGACGCCAAACTGTGCTCTGCGCTCATCGGACGACACCAAGCAACCGGCATTCCCCAGATGGCGAGGGCCGGGCAGAGATCGAGTGCGGGCCGCCATAGCGCCCCCTGGTCGGGTTACGCATCGTCGGTAGCCAGACCGCGCAGGCATGTTAGTAGCGAATCGACCGTTTCAGTGCATCGCTGAGGTAATCGCGCATCATCTACCTACGCCTTATTAATGTTGGAGTACTAATAATGGGCGAGCACGCCAGCAAGACGCTTCGACCACACTTCTCGCTTTCCTCGATTTGTCCCGGAGAGTCGTTTTCCGGTTATCTGGCAAGGCACCGGTACGCGTCGCCAACTTTCATCTGCAAAGACGTCTCCGGCGAGAACAGTCCGCCTTCATGGATTCTCCCTACCAACCTGAGGCAGTACGTTCAACTTCTCGGGGATCGGGTTGGCTCCGAAAATGACGTCCTCGCAAACAACACATTACTTCCAGGATATAACCGGTTTGTGCCGCCAGGTATCGGCCGACTCCTGCGACACCATCATCTTCAGGGACCACAATTACGACGTTCTTTGACCAGCACGCTGGGCCTGACACGCCTGACTCCCCTCTGGAATCCTGCAGTATGCGTGAAGTGCCTGCAGGAAGATTTGACACCGGATGGTACGCCGTTCTGGCGTCGGGACTTTCTTTTCTCCTACATCCGCTTCTGCTCACGGCATCAGACGCCAATTTATGAAATGTGTGGCGACTGTGCGCGCACAGTCCACTGGTCCAGAGTGCTAACTTCCCCACGGGAAACATGCGTTTGCGGAAAACCGTTGGTAGCTCGTGGGCACACAAAGTCCGACCGGGCTCAGGAGATTGAATTGGGCATTGCGCGCGGCTGGTCCACCCTGCTCGACAGCTCCTTTTGCCCTCGAACGCGTGGGCTACAGATTGCGGACCTGCTCAATCAGGCAGCACACGCACGTGGATTGATCAGAAGAGGCCGAATCCAGCAGAGAGAGTATCAAGCACTAATTTCCGATGCGGCACACGCCGAAGTCGTCATGAGCCTGCGCATTTACGTGAGCAGTCAAATGGTAGCGCGAACGCTCGCTGGAATCGCGTGTCCGCGCAACCCGTTTATCGCGATTTTTATGCTCATGGCTTTGTTTGGCAGTTGGGAAGCCACCGAGGCGGCCATCAAGGCGTACAAGGCGACAGACATTGACCTGGAAAAATCCCCTGACGGGCGGCCGAAGCCTGCCTGGCGGCACGAGAGAAATTCAAAGGCCCAGAGGTTGAGGATTGCAAAGTCCATCCCCCTGCTGCCCGAGGCCAGTCTCCGATACAACGAGATACGAAAGGCAAATCCTCACTTCAGCCACACTGACGTCGTCTGTGCACTACCCATAATGTACCGTGTAGCGGCGACGAGAGCCCGACTGGCTAAACATGGAGCGGAACTCGTGCCTGCGCGACGAGGTCGTGAGTATCGTCGCAGCGTGGACAAATCGTTGCTGTCTCACATCAAACGTAGAAGCCGCGAATTCGTCAAGAGAAACGTACCCTTTCGCATCACCAGGTCAAGACTGCTATCCGGCTTCCCAAAGCTTATAAACAAAGAGAATCTTTCGTTTTATCCGAAGACTGCTGCAGCACTCGAAAAATGTGTCGAAACAAGTGAACAACGCTATCTCCGCCTTATCAAAGCCGCCATGCGATCCGGGAAACTGGAGGGTCTGACCGCCTCCAGCGAGCATATCGTCGACGAAATGGATTTGCATCGGCTGAAACTGGTATGGGCACAACTAGAGCGTGAAGACGCGCCTGCCAGCCCAGTTCCGCCCCACCGTGCGCAACCCTTCGGCGGTCGCCGGCCAAGATCGACTCCCGCATCGTTCTCCCTGTCTCCCATCTATCCTGGTGAACCGCTCGCAGGCTATCTTGGAAGAAATTGCTGGATAGGAAAAACATCGTTCTGCAAAGCCGTGACGGGATCCTACCGTCTGCCGTCCTGGATCATTCCCACACGGATCGACGAGCATGTGCGCCGCCTCGGCGAATGCGTTGGCCCGGTCGACGAAGTCCTCGACAAAAACACGTTACTTCCTGGGTACTCCCGATTCCTTTCAGCCGACGCTGCGCACGCCTTGCGGCAGCGGCATCTCGCTGGGCCACCGCTCCAGGCGCCGCCCTACTTTACAAACCGGGAGCGGGGTGCGTATGGCCCCTCATGGACACCGGCCATCTGTCTCGCCTGTCTGCGTGAGGACCTCGATCAAACAGGCATTCCCTTCTGGCGTCGCGAATTCCTTTTCACGCCCATCCGGGTCTGCGCCCGGCACGAAACGCCGCTTTACGAGTTCTGCGAAGCGTGCACGCAGTCGCTACGCAATTCAGCAACCTACGCGGGACCGCAAAAAAGATGCACGTGTGGATCTCCGCTGCAAATGCGCCCTCACGACACTTCCATCATCAGCCAGGAAATCGAGATCGACATGGCCCAAGCGTGGGCCGCCATGCTGGAGCCAACGTTCGCTCCGCACATGCACGGACCTCAACTTGCGGAACTGCTCCGTCGAGGTCTTATCGAAAACGGGCTGACAAAAGGAGACGGCCGGGTCGATCCAGGCAAATTCCGAAGCCTGATTTCCTCGCCGGAACAACGCGATATTGGGATGAGGCTGGGCATGTTTTCGACGTCGCCCCTCATTTCGCGCGCACTGTCCGGTCTGGAATGTCCACGAAGCCCTTTCGCCACGATTTTCATGCTGATCACGCTGTACGGTAGCTGGAAGGCCGTGAAAACCGAAATAACATCGTACAAGGCAAGTGAAACCTCCCGGGAAGCCGTCGTCCCCGCCCGTGCAACTGCGCAACTCAGGCCAACGCACAAGATAGAAAACCGCACCGCGGTGCGACATGCCAGATCCGTTGCACTTCTGCCGGAAACCGCGGTCCTTTACAACGCAGCCCAAGCCGAAAATCCTCATCTGGCTCACCGGGAGGTCGTTCTGTTGCTGCCGGCCATGCATCAATTGGCAGCGACGCGAGACAACCTGCGAGCACATGGCGCCAACCTAGCACCAGCCCGCATCGGCGCCGAACATCGCGACCGGATCGCTGAATCGCTCCCGGAAACGATTGAAAGAAGGTGGAAAGAACTCATCGACATGGACGTCCCCTTTCGTATCTGCGCGTACCGGTTGCTGGGAGAAACGCCAGCCAGATGCCACAGAGACCTTCTTGCGAAATTCCCGGGTGCCGCTGCGGTACTTGAGAAATTCACGGAAACGTTCGAGGCTTTTCACAGGCGAGTCGTCAAATCCGCAATCCGGCTGGGAAAGCTGAAGGAGTTTGCGCCGGACGACGAGGGCCTTGTCGACGAGATGGCGATCTCCGACGTCAAGCGACTCTGGACACGAGTGAGGAAAAGCCATGGAAATCCTTAAACTTCCACTCCCGTTTGCCACGCCGAGACATGTTGCCCCGCCATTTCGCGATGCATTCGGCGTCCCGCACGGCGAACGCTACGTACCGATGCACGACGCATCGGAAATGGGCATCGCGACCACAGCAAGCTTCGGCGCGCTGAAATTCCGCCGGGCACACCAAGCTCGTGCATTGAACGAAATGAGGCCGCTGTACGCGTTCAGCTTCAACCCCTACGTCATCGATATCCGCGACCAGTACCCGGTCTACGACCAGCAAACCTACAACCGGGCGCGAAGCGAAGGCAGATCGATGTCAGTTTTCGAACTCATGACCTTGGACATCGTCCTGACGCTCGTCCTGCCGCCGGACTATCGCCTCCACTACCACACGGTCTCCATCAAGGATGGTACCGAGGAGTTCGACCAGGCGACGAAAGAAAGACTGCGACGGGAGGAAGCGGAAATCGTGGCGCGCGGATGGACCTACGAACTTTTGCGAGGCGACCAGTTCGACGTGCTCGCATGGGGAAACCACGCGCTCATGAAAACCTGGGTAGCAAACCTTGACGTCTGGCAGCGCTACGACGATGCATTCCGCTTTGCCTGCCGGCTGCTGACCCGTTCGTCACGCGGCACGCTCGACGACATTCTGAACCGTCACGCCCGCCATCTGGGCATCTCCCTGAACCGGGCATACGAACTGTTCGCTGTCGCCGTGTGTTTTGGCTTTCTGTACCCCGATCATCGGGAGCCGTTGCGTACCGACAAACCGCTGCATCTTGTGAGGAGTTCATGATGGCGCGGGCTCCGAGCTATGGACCGATTTTGCCTTCCGTCGCGGACGAGGCGCTAGTCGCACAACTAAGAGCGCTTCATCACGCCGACTGGCCAGCGGGCCTTAAACGCTTCAAGCCTTTCTCCCTTGAAGGAGAGGCTTCACACACCATCTACATCGCGGTGGCCTGGGACCCCGCTAGCCGCCTGCTGTATGTGCAGAAGAGGCTGCGTAACGAGGACCCACCGTCATCCCGCATGCCGATCCACTTAGCCGTGACGGACGACTGGCCATCGCGCGTTAAGCCGGTTGACGGTTCCATCCGCCCCGAATGCATGCGGAAGACGCTTGCCGATGTCGAGCCGAGCATGCTCGATGGCCTCGATCAACGCATGATGCTCGTCAATGCGCTGGTCATGGTGGACGCTACAGGCCAGGGCAAGGAATCGGACTTCATTATCGACGACAACATCTTCTTCGACGCCGCCTACAGGAACGAACGTATCCGGAAAATGAAATCCGCGCTGGGCAAGCGCTCCTCCTTCCGGTCGAAGATGCACAATCTCCTGACCAAGTACATGTGGTACGGCGGCGGCAAGCACGCGATGCTCGCCCTCACGCCGCACAAGGGCGGTCCGGGCAAGAAACGTCACGCTCCCGCTTGCAAGCCCGGCCGGCTGTCGAACAAGGAGATATTAAATCGTGCACGCGCCAAGATGAACGGCAGGACGACCTTCAGGCGTGGCAGACGCACCTCGCAGAAGGACCTCGACAACATGGCCGACGCGCTGGACAAGTACTGGGCCGGTGAGCAGATAAGTCTGGCTAAGACGCACGAGCGCATGATCGAAGACCACTACGCCGACGTCCCGGTCGAGCTGACCCCGAGTTACGGCCGGCTGAAGTACCGCTACAAGGCTATCGCCCGGGAAAAGGGCCTGCTCGAGAAGCGCTACGGGCCCCGCGCGATGAAGCAATATTTCGCGCCACGGATCGGGAGCTCCAGCGATCTCACCCAGGGCGTCCTGGAGATACTGGATGCCGATGGCTTCCAGCCCAAGGTGCCAGTAGGCGCTCTCGTCGCTGGCAAGCTTCAACCTGTCGAGATATGGATCGTGTTCGCAGTATCCCGGCTATCGGGAGGAATCCGGGGATATGAAATCACGCTTGACCGGGAACGTGGGCAAGCCTATCAGCGGTGCCTCGTCACGAGCCTTCTTCCGATGGACGACCGGGTTGCGGCCTTGGGTCTGCAACCGCTCAAGGGGCTGCTACACGGCAACTTCGACGGTATCTTCGTGGACAACGGTCCAGGCAAGTCGAAGAAGGTGCGCGAAACGATCGACGAAACGCTCAGTGGGATCATGTTCAATCCGCCTGGTGGGCGAGGAGACCTGAAGCCGGTCGTGGAACGACTGAACGGGACCATGATTACGATCATGGCAGAGGAGATTGCAAGTGCGTACACGCGCCGGCACGACAGACTGGAGCGAATCAAGCGGAGCAATCGTCAATAGTGGTGTACGGGCGGGACGGCATGATCAGGCGGCCA
>NZ_JBANLK010000066.1:0-27212 GCF_054968425.1 Paraburkholderia sp. AV2 | reverse complement strand
CGCGCACTGGCACGTACCAAGGGACTGGATCCGACTCACATCTACGTCAAGGTCGTCAATGGCGTCGTGACGCTCACCGGTAGTTGCGATAGCCAGAACCAGATCGATCTGGCTACCGGTGCGGCGCAGGGTGTCGACGGTGTGACTTCGGTGAACAACAAGCTCAGCATCAAGACGCCGCAGTAAACGTTTCATTCTCTTCGGGTTCGGGCGGTGGCCGCATCGCCTGAACTCCCTCGCCGCGAGAGCGACGGCGACCGCTCCGTGAGCCCGGGTCCCGTTGTCTGTCGTGCGCGCCCGGCCGCGTATTGCGCGCGCCAATCGATCGGCGTCGTCCCCTTCATCGCCCTGAATTGCCGGTTGAAATTCGCCACGTTCGCGAATCCCGAACGCACGGCGATAACGGACACCGGCAGCGACGTATCGGCAAGCAACCGGCACGCGTGCCCGATGCGCACGCGCGCGATATACCGCCCGACACTCTCGCCGATATGCTGCGCGAATTGCCGCGCGAGCGTGCGTTCGGAAAGCCCCGCGGCCGAGCCGAGATCGGCGAGCCGCAGCGGCTGTGCGAACTGCGCGTCGATCATCGCGAGCACGCGATTTAGCCGTTCGGGCTCGTGCCCCGAAGGCCCTGCCGTGCGCCTATTGAAGGCGCTGGGCGAAGCGAGCGTGGCGCCCGGCGCGTCGGCGAGCGCGCACAGGATTTCGAGCGTTGCGGCCAGCCGCGTGCGCGGCGCTTCGGAGAGCAAAGCATCGAGCCGCGCGCGCATCGTCCCACCCGCCGCCGCATCGAAGGCGAGCCCGCAGGCGGCCCGGCGCAGCAGCTTGCGCAGCGGCGCGTACTCCGGGCAGCAATCGGCCAGGCGCCGGGCCCATTCGCCGTCGAACCATACGACGATCGCCACCTGCGGCTGGCCGGCATCGATCGAGCGGTTCGACGCCCACGTATGCGGCAGATCGGGCGGCACCAGCACGAGGTCGTCGGCTTCGTAGGCGCACACGGCGTCGCCGATATAGCGCTTGCCGTGGCTGTTCATCGTGAGCGTCAGTTCGTACTCCGGGTGATGGTGCCACTCGAACGGAATGCGCGGCAGGCGCCGGTGGTAGACGCGCACGGAACATTGCTCGCCGAATTCCACATGCTCGTAGGCGGGTTTCATGGCTGAATGTGCAAAATGTTTGTCAGGATAGTATCACCCATGGAACGCGCCGGCGCCTATGCTCCCGATTACCGTACAACGAGACCGGAGACAGGCATGGCAGCGTTGCATATCGAGGATCTTCCCGCGGCGATCCGTGCGGCAAAGCGCGAGTTGCGCGAGCAGTTGCCGAACTATCGCGAAGTGTTCGCCGAAGTGGAGGCGGCCATCGGCGAGGAGGCGCGCAGGATTGCCGCCTTGCGCGAGCGCGGCGAGCCGGTGATTCCCGAAATCGACTTTCGCGATATCGCCGAAGGGCGCGTGAGCGCCGCGCAGATCGAGGCGCTGAAGGCGCGCGGCGCCGGTGTGATCCGCAACGTGTTCGACCCGGCGCGCGTGGCGCAGTGGGATGCGGAGATCGCGCAGTACGTGGAGCGCAACGATCTGGACGCACGCCTTGCGCACCGGGCAGAAGATCGCTATTTCGGCCAGTTGCAATCGAGCCGGCCGCAGATCTACGGCATCTACTGGTCGCGGCCCCAGGTACTGGCGCGCGAGTCCGTCGAGCTCACGATCGCGCGCGTGTTCCTCAACCGGCTCTGGCGCAGCGAAAGCGAAGGCCGCGTGCATTTCGATCCCGAACGCGTGCCCGTGTACGCGGACCGGCTGCGCCGGCGGCCACCGGGTTCAGCGTCGCTCGGACTGTCTGCGCATTGCGACGGCGGGTCTGTCGAGCGCTGGATCGACGCCGGTTTCCGCAAGGTGTACCGACATGTTTTCGCGGGCGACTGGCGGCGCTACGATCCTTTCGACGCGGCCTGGCGTCCCGACGTCGGCGAGATTCCATCGCCGGCCGTGTGTTCGATGTTCCGCACCTTCCAGGGGTGGACCGCGCTCACGCCGCAGGGGCCAGGCGACGGCACGCTGCAGCTCGTGCCGATCGCGAATGCCATGGTCTATATCCTGCTGCGCGCATTGCAGGACGACGTTGCCGAAGACGACCTGTGTGGCGCAATGCCGGGCCGCGCGCTGTCGATCCGGCCCGAGTGGCATGCGCCTCTCGTTCAGGCGCTTTCGTCGATTCCGCAGATGAATGCCGGAGACACCGTGTTCTGGCACAGCGACGTGATCCATGCGGTGGAGGACGAGCATCGCGGCACGGGTTACAGCAACGTGATGTATATCGCGGCGGCGCCGGCTTGCGCGAAGAACGATGCGTATCTGGCGCGCCAGTTGCCGAGCTTCCTCGAAGGCACGAGCCCTCCTGACTTTCCTGCCGACCATTTCGAGGTCGACTTCGTGGGGCGCGCGGGGACCGATGACCTGACGCCGCTGGGTCGTTCGCAACTCGGACTCGACGGCTGAAAGACCGTCCCCGACGCCGGGCAAGGCCCGGCTTGGCAGTCGTCCCGGGAGTGGCGCGGATGCAACGTGCAGGCAAACCAATTAGTGCTACGAATTCGTAACCGGCGCGCTATATACTGGCCGCTAGCCTTTTCGTCGCGAATGCGCGTTTCGCCTGCCACGCCCACCATGTCCTCCCTCTCCGCTACGCCGTCCCTGGTCGACGCACAGGCCGTCCCGCCGGCCGTCCGCCCGGCGGCGGGGGCATGCGACGCGCCACTCGATGCGCTGATGCGCCTGATCGAATGCCATTTCCGTGTGGCCGCGGCTTGCGCAATACCGGGCGAGCCGGCCGGCAACTGGGCGGGCGCGGCGCTCGACTCGCCGTTGCGCGAGGCACTGCGTGCGTTGCAGGAGACGGGAGAGGCGCCGTGGACCGGCGAGCCGACCGTGGTGGCGGACACGGGCGCGGAGCCCTCGTGGCGCAGCTGCCTGAGCACGACCCGTGCGCTGCCGTTTCGCTTCGTTGCCGCGTGGCCGCTGCAGGGGGCGAACGGGGAACGCATCGGCAGCTTGTGTCTGATCGACTACGCGCCACGCGTGCTGGACGAAGCCGAGCGCGCGAGCCTTGGCGACTTCGCGCGCCTTGCCGCGGCGCTGGCCGGCCCGCAGTTGATCCCGCAAGCGGCCCAGCAAGCGAATCCAACAGCGAAAGACCGCGAACTCGAAGCGCTGCGCGAGCGCGAAGCGTGGCTCGCGCTGGCCATTGCGGGCAGCGGGACCGGCATCTGGGATCGCAACGTCGTCACGGGCGAGATCCGCTATTCGACCGGCTGGAAAGCGATGCTCGGCTATAGCGAAGACGAGGTGACGAACCGTATCGAAGACAGCTACCAGCGGCTGCATCCCGACGATCTCGACTACGTGAAGGCCGCGATGCAGGCGCATTTCGAGGGGCGCACCGAGAGTTACGAAGTGGAGCACCGCATCCGGTGCAAGGACGGGCGCTACAAGTGGATCTGCAGCCGCGGCAAGGTGACGAGCCACGACAGCGAGGGCCGCGCGCTGCGCATGATCGGCACGACGACGGATGTGACTTCCATGCGCGAAATGTCCGAGCGGCTGCGCGAGTCCGTCAATCTCATCACGAATCTCACCAACGAAGTGCCGGGTCTCGTATTCCAGCGCCGCAGCCTGCCCGATGGCTGCGTTTCGTTTCCGTACGCGAGCGCGGGCATTGCGGAGATCTACGAGCTGACGCCCGAGGCCGTTGCGCACGACGCCGCCTGCATCGAGGCGCTGATCCACCCGGACGACCTCGAAGCGTATCGCGCATCGTTCGCGGAGTCCGCCGCGTGTCTTACGCCATGGCGCCTCGAATACCGCGTGCGGTTGCCGGTGCAGGGGTTGCGCTGGCGGCAGGGCGATGCGAAGCCGCAGCGGCTGGCCGGCGGCGTCACCGTGTGGCACGGCTTCATCACCGACGTCACGGAACGCAAGCGCATCGAAGCGGAGCTGCAGGAGTTCGCGACGACCGATGGGCTCACGCGGCTCGCCAATCGCCGGCACTTCATGGCGCGCTTCGACGCGCATTTCGCGCGCCTGCATCGCGCGGGCGGTCCGGCCGCCGGCGTGCTGATGTGCGATCTCGACCATTTCAAGGCGATCAACGACCACTGGGGGCATGCGGTTGGCGATCGCGCGCTGCGCCACTTCGCCGACATGCTGCGCATGGAACTGGGCGCCGCCGATATCGCCGGGCGCATTGGCGGCGAAGAGTTCGCCGTGCTGCTGGGCGGCTCGGGGCTGGCGGGCGCGTGCGCGATGGCGCAGCGCATCCAGCGCCGCCTCGCGGGCGAGCCGCTCACGTGTGCCGAAGGGTTCGTACCGCTGACGGTGAGCATCGGCGTCACGGAAATGAGCGCGGCCGATCCGAATGCCGAAGCGGCGCTCTCGCGCAGCGACCTTGCGCTCTACCGCGCGAAGAAGAACGGACGCAACCGTATCGAATGCGCCTGAGCGGCGCTGCGCTTCCAACGTTAAGAGACGTTCCGCGCCGCACGGCATCGAGCCGGTCGCGCCGCGCGCATTGGTGTATGTTGTGGCGAAACGTCGTATCCAACGCCGCGGTGCGGGTGGGGAGGATGGCTTGTCCTGGCTTTCGCCCATGGTCCGGCCGGCGCTCGCGCGCGGGTCGCGCCGTTTCGCTCTGGTGCTCGCGGCGATTCTGCCGCTGGTGCTTTGCCTCGTCCTGACGCGCTACGAATCGGCAGGCATTGCACGCCGCGAGGCGCAGCTCGCTTCGGCCTTTATCGTCAACCAGACGGTCGCGATCGTGCAGGAGGGGCGCAGCGCCGCGCAGATTGCCATTCCGATAGCGGTTGAACCCTGCGACAAGGCGATGCCGAAGCTGGCGGTCCTCACCGCTGCGTTGCCGTATATCCGCACGCTGAATCTCGTGGAGAACTCGACCTTCACGTGTTCTTCGGCGCTCGGCAGGCTGTCCATTCCGCTCGATACGTTCGTGAGCGACGCGGGCCGTGCGACGGGCGGCACCTGGATGCTGATGGTGGGCGAGACGCCGATGGTGCGCGACCGTCAATCCTTGCTGATCGGCGAACCGGCACCGGATGGACGGGCCGTGGTGGCCGTCGTCGACGAACGTTACCTGCTCGATCTGCTGCGCGCCGCCGCGCCGCTCGACGTCTTTCGCCAGGCGGAGCTGCGGATCGGCGCAGGGCAGCCGCTCTATGAAGGGAGTTCGAGCGTACCCGTCGACGGCAGCCCCTTGCTGACCGACGTGCGCCGGAGCCTGGGCGGCAACGTGGTCGAGCTGCGCATCTACGGGCTGAAATCGCGGGAGCGGGCGATATGGTTCGGTCTGCTTGCGAGATACGTGCCGTGGGCCATCGCGATCTCGGTCCTCCTCGTCTGGCTGCTGCGGCGGCTGCAGCGCAGCGGCCAGTCGCGCCGCGAGCAACTGCTGCGAGGCATGCGCGCCAACGAATTCCACGTGAAGTATCAGCCGCTCTACGGCATGGAAGCCGGCCGCTGCACGGGCGCGGAGGCGTTGCTGCGCTGGGTGCGTCCCGGCATAGGGGAGGTACGGCCCGACGAATTCATCCCGGTGGCGGAAGAGGAGCACGTGATCGTACCGATCACGCAACACCTGCTCGGGTTGATCGCGCGCGACCTCGCCGTCATGGGCTTGCCTGAGGGTTTTCACATCGGCATCAATTTCTCGCCGGAGCACTTGTCCGGCGAGCGCCTGGAGCAGGATGTGCGCGCCCTTCTTTCGGCGACAGGCAAAGCGGGGCCCGGGATTGTCGTCGAGATCACGGAGCGCAGCCTGATGAAGAATACCGCTCAGGCGAAGAAGAACCTCGAAACGCTGCGCGCCGAAGGCGTGGGGGTGGCGATCGACGACTTCGGCACCGGCTACTGCTCGCTTTCCTACCTCGAACAGTTTCCCTTCGATATCCTCAAGATCGATCGTGGCTTCGTGCTGACGATCGATGCCGAAGGGCGCAGCGCCGTGGTGCTGGACGCCATCATCAACCTCGCGCACCAGCTCGGCGCCCAGATCGTGGCCGAGGGCGTCGAAACGCAGGCGCAGTTCGACTACCTTCGGGCGCGCGGCGTGACGTTCATCCAGGGGTTTCTGTATGCGACGCCGATGACGCCTGCCGCGTTTGCGCAGTGGTATCGCGCGAAGGGCAAGAGCGCCTTTCCGGAAACGTCTTCGGCGCTGGCGCATTAGCGGCCGCCACGGCCGGACCGGGTCCGGCCGCGGGCATGCGCCTCGTCGCGATCAATGCGGCGACGACCAGCCCTTGTAGCTGCCCACGTTGTCGCGCGTGATGAGCTGCGGCGCCATTTCGATCAGCGGGTTGGCGGGCTTCTTGCCGTTCATGATGCCGTAGCCCACGTCCACGGCCGTTTGCGCCATCTTCCAGGGGTCCTGGCTGGCCGAGGCTTGCACGAGCGTGTCGGTCTTGAGCGCGGTTTCGATATCGGGCGCGCCGTCCACCGACGTGATGACGATACCGCTGCGATGCAGTTGCTTCGCGGCGAGGTCGCTGCCAATCGCCTGCGGGTCGTTGATCGTGAAGACCCCGTCGAGTTTCGGAAAGCGCGTGAGGTAGCCCAGCATCGCGTTCATGCCGCCGTCGCGCGAGCCTTTGCCGTCCTGGTCGTCGGAGAGGATCTTGATGCCCGGTGCCTTCGCGAGCACCGACTTGCAGCCGTTCACGCGGTCGATCACGGCGGAGACCTGCGGACCGTTCTCGATGATCACGTTGCCCTTGCCGTTGAGCTTCTTCACCATGTAGTCGCACGAAAGCTCGCCCGCCTTCACGTTGTCGGTTTGCACGGTAGCGTCGGCGCCGGCGGCGCTCACGTCCACGGCCACGACCACGATACCGGCCGCGCGCGCCTTCTGCACGGCGGGCAGGATCGCCTTCGGGTCCACGGCGTTCAGGAGGATCATGTCCACGTGCGCCGAAATGAAGTTGTCGATCTGCGTGAATTGCTTGTTGAGGTCGTAGTCGGCCGAAACGGCGGTGACCTTGGCGTTGGGGCTGATCTGCTTCGCCTTGGCTTCGGCGCCGTTCACGATCGTCACGAAGTAAGGATTGCCGAGCGAGCCGACGGTAACGCCGATGGACTTCAACTGCTTGTCCGCGGCATGGGCGCCTTGCAGGGCGAACCCGAGGGAGAGGGCTGCAGCGGCGAGGACAGCTTTCTTTTTGAACATGGGTTGTCTCCAGAGAGGTCCTGTTATTCGATCCGGGGCGCGAGAGGACCGCTCGCGCTCCGATGATGCTGTATCGGAGAAACGGATTGTCTGCCCGGCGTGCGTCAGGTACGCGCCGAGCCGCGCTGGCGGTAGCGGTCGAGCGCCACGGCGCCGACGATCACGAGGCCCTTGATGATGTATTGCCAGATGTCCGAAACGCCCAGCAGCACGAGGCCGTTCGAGAGCACCGCGATGATGAGCGCGCCGATGAGCGTACCGATGATCGACCCCACGCCGCCCACGAAGCTCGTGCCGCCGAGGATCACGGCCGCGATGGCGTCGAGCTCGTACGACTGGCCGAGCTGCAGGCCGTTGGCGGCATAGAGGCGGGCAGCCGACATCACGGCGCCAAGGCCGGCAAGCAGACCCGAGACGGCATACACGAACAGTTCGATGCCCCAGACCTTGATGCCCGAGAGGCGCGCGGCTTCGGGGTTGCCGCCCACCGAATAGATGTGCAGGCCCAGCACGGTGCGGCGCAGGACGAACCAGGAGACGGCCACTACGGCGAGCGCGATGATGACGAGCCAGGGAATGCCCAGCACCGTGCCGTTGCCGATGAAGGCGAACGACAGTTGCGGATTGAAGATCGTGGTGTCGTGACCCATGAGGCGCGCGATGCCGCGCACGGCGGTGAGCGAGCCGAGCGTCACGATAAAAGGCGGCAGGCGCAGGAACGAGATGAGCGCGCCGTTGACGACGCCGAAGGCGAGGCCCACGGCGAGTGCGGCGGGTATGCCCAGCCAGCCCCAGCCCGGAATGTTCGAGCCCAGCATGGCAGCGACGGCGCCCGCGGCGAGAATCGAGCCCACCGAAAGGTCAATGCCGCCCGTGAGGATCACGAAGGTCATGCCGGCGGCCAGCACGATGTTGATGGATGCCTGCTGCGTGACGATCGAGAGATTCTGCAGCGTGAAGAATCCGTCGGTGAGGAAACCGAAGCCTACGCACAGCAGCACGAGGACCGGGAGCATGCCGGCGGTGCGCATGAGCGACTTCATGCGGGCGCGATGGCCGTCCAGTGCGCCGGCGCTCGCTTGCGCCTGGGCGGCGGCGCCGTGACGGGGAAGAATGTTTCGCATGTCGTACTCCTGATTGAACGTCTCTCGTGTTCGTGTAAGGTCAGGCCGCTTCGTCCAGCGCGGCCTGCGAGCCGGTGGCCAGTTCGATGATGGCTTCCTGGGTGATGGGCTTGCCGGTGTAGCCGCCCAGCTCGCCTGCGAATACGCCTTCGCGCATGACGAGTACGCGGTCGGCCACGCCGATGACCTCGGGCAGTTCGCTCGAAATCACGATGATGCCGACGCCGGACTTCGCAAGGTCGTTGATGATGCGATAGATCTCCGACTTCGCGCCGATATCCACGCCGCGCGTGGGCTCGTCGAGAATCAGCACGCGCGGCTGCGTCTCCAGCAGGCGCGAGAGCAATACCTTCTGCTGGTTGCCGCCCGAGAGCGCGCCCACGTTCACGCGCGCGCTCGGCACGCGGATGGAGAGCGCGCGGATGGAGTCCTTCGCGCGCTGGGCGCCGCGCGCGCGGTCGAGCACGCCGAAGTGCGCGTCGCGCCCGCACACGGCGACGTTGATGTTGTCGCGCACGCTCATGTCGAGGAAGAGGCCCTGGTGCTTGCGGTCCTCGGTCAGATAGACGAGGCCCGCGTTGATGGCGTCGCGCGGCGTGTGGACGTGGAGCGTGCGGCCGTCGATGGCGATCTCGCCGCTCGTGCGCGGCTCGGCGCCGAAGATCAGGCGCGCCAGCTCGGTGCGGCCCGCGCCCACGAGCCCCGCAATGCCGAGCACTTCGCCCGCGTGCAGATCGAGGCTGCAGCCGCGTACGCGCCGGCCGTCGGCGACGTCGCGCACCGTGAGCACGGCCTTGCCCGGATCGTAGGGGGCGTGCGCCTTCTTGTAGAAACCGGAGATGTCGCGGCCCACCATCATGCTCACGAGGCTGTCGGCATTCAGGGCCTCGCGCTCCAGCGTGCCGACGTAGGTGCCGTCGCGCAGCACGGAAACGCGGTCCGAAAGCTCGTAGACCTCGGCCATGCGATGGCTGATGTAGATGATCGCGAGCCCTTCTTCGCGCAGTTGCAGGATGAGCTTGAAAAGACGCTCCGTTTCGCGCGAGGAGAGCGGGGTGGTGGGCTCGTCCATCACGAGAATGCGCGCCTGCGAATGGACCGCGCGGGCGATCTCCACGAGCTGGCGCTCCGCGATCGAAAGCGAGCCGACGAGGGTGGCGGGCCCGAAGGTCGCGCCGAGGCGCGTGAGCACGTCCTCGCACTCGCGCTCCATGGCCTTGCGGTCCACCCTGCCCCAGCGGCCGCCGCCTTTGCGCAGCTCGCGGCCGGCGTAGATGTTTTCGGCAACGCTCAGATTCGGCGCGAGGCTCAGCTCCTGGTAGATCACGGCCACGCCGAGCTCGCGCGCGGCGAGCGGGCCGTCGATCTGCACGGCCTTGCCGTCGATGGCGATCTCGCCGCCTGGATCGGCTTGATAGGCCCCCGAAAGAATTTTCATGAGCGTGGACTTGCCGGCGCCGTTCTCGCCCATCAGCGAGTGCACTTCGCCGGCGCGTACCGAAAGGCTCACGTTGTCCAGCGCACGCACGCCGGGGAAGGTCTTGCTGATGCCGCGCATCTCCAGCAGCGGACGCGACGTTTCAGTGTGAGACGACATGGCTAGCCTCCTGCGTTTGCGCGCCGGCACCCATCAGGATGCCCGCACGTGGCGAAAAATTGTAGAACATGGGGAGTGTGGCGGCACCCAGCGCGCCCGCATCGGGGCCGAAGGTGCCGCGCACGAGTTCGGGAGTGCCGCTTGCCTCGGGGGCCGTCGCCGCAACCGCGACGGCGAGGCGACGCATGAGCGTGTCGATGAGGCCGGCGTCCACGTCGGCGTCGAGCACGACGGCCGGCAGGTCCAGCACGCACAACGACGCACGCAGGGCGGGCGCGAGTGCGTCGACGCAGTCGTCGAGCCACTCCTCCACGGCCGGGTGCTTGTGGGCGATGCAGGCTTCGAGATCGGCGCGGCTGTCCACGGTCTCGCCGTAATGGCGCAGATGCCGCCGCAGCGCGATCAGCGAGGCGCGCGAGAGCAGGATGTCCCATTTGCCGGGGGGCTGGGCCGCGGAGGGCAAGCGGCTGGGCGGCACCGGCATCACGGCGAAATCGCCCGCGTTGCCGGTGAGGCCGCGCACGCAGTCGCCGTCGATGGCGATGCCGCCGCCGATGGCCGGGCCGAGGAACAGGTAGATGAAGTCGTCGCGCTGGCGGCCGCAGCCGTAGAACAACTCCGCAATCGCGGCGGCGTTGCCGTCGTTTTCGCTGAAGACGGGCAACCCCAGCGCGCGGCCCAGTTCTCCCGCGAAGTCGACGTCGTTCCAGATGCTGAAGGGATCGGCCGGCAGTCCCAGTTCGCGCAGCCAACTGCCAAGGTTGTACGGCTGCGCGACGCCGATGCCGGCGAGGCGGCTCCGCTCGCGTGCGTCGAGCCGCGAGAGCAGCTCGCGGATGTCGCGCTGCACGATCTCCTGGGCGACGGGGGGCAGCGGCAGCGGCATGTCGTGCGAACGCCGCTCGATCATCTGGCCTGCGAAATTAACGAGCACGGTTTCGATGCTCGTGCGGTCGAGCCGTACGCCGATGGCGAACGCCCCGCGGGGGGCGAGCCGCAGGAGGGAGGCGGGCTGGCCGCGCTGGCCTTCGAGGCGGCGGCCCGTGACTTCGATGAGGCCGTTTTCGATCAGCGACGTGATGATGCTGCCAATTGCCGTGCTGGTGAGATTCGCGAGACGCGCAAGATCTGCCTTCGACGCCTGGCCGGCGCGGCGCAGCGCCTGCAGCACGAGGCGCTCGTTGAAGCGGCGGACGTTGGCCGAATTGCTGCCCTGGCCGACATGCGGACTTCTCACGTGTCTCCTCCGTCATTAATTAAATCAACATGATTTATTTAATGACGGAACGGAGGATGTGTCAGCCTGGGGAAATCCCGGTGGGGGAGACGAAGTCGTTGGTCACGGCGTTGATTGCCGGCCAGAAGACGCTGTCTGCAGGTGTTCTGGTCGACTATTTTCCGACCCTGATCTACTCCGCTACGCGTATCACCACCTTCCCGAAGTGCTTCCCACCTTCCAGCCACGCATAGGCTTCGGGCGCTTCGTCGAACCCGAACACACGATCCACCACGGGCCGGATTTGCCGTGCAGCAACCAGATTCGCCACGTCTTCCAGCATCGCGCGGCTGCCCACCATGACGCCCTGCAGCCGCCGTATACCGCCGATCACGGGCAGCAACGGGAGTTCCGGCCCGGCGAAGCCGCTCAAGCCACCGATGATCGAGACGATCCCGCCCATCTTCGTTGCCGCTACCGAGCGCGGCAGCGTGTCCCGGCCGCCCACTTCCACCACGATATCGGCGCCGGCGCCTTCCGTGAGGCAAAGTACTTCGTTCTGCCAATCAGGTGTGGCGCGATAGTTGATCGTGGCGTCCGCGCCAAGCTGGCGTGCGCGTTCGAGCTTCTCGTCGCTCGACGAGGTGATGATGGTGCGCAGCCCGGCCGCGTGCGCGAGCTGCAGCGCCCAGATCGAAACACCGCCCGTGCCGAGTAGCGCAACGGTTGCGCCGAGTCGCGCGCCACCGTCTGCGAAAAGGGCGTTCCAGGCCGTGATGCCCGCGCAGGAGATCGTCGCGGCTTCCTCGTAGCTCAGGTGCGCCGGGATCGTCACAAAGGCTTGTTCGTCGGCGACGAATCGTTCGGCCAGCACGCCGTCCACCTGGGCGCCGGGCGATACCCGCACTTTCGAACGTGTCGGGCCGCCGTCGATCCAGTAGGGAAAATAGTTGTTGATGACGCGGTCACCCCGCTTGAAGCGCGTGACCGCGCTGCCGACTTCCACCACCTCACCCGCGCCGTCCGCCACGGGTACGAGCGTCGCGTCGCCAAGGCCGAGGTAGTCGCCGCGTGCGTACATCAGATCGCGGTAGTTGAGCGAAGCCGCATGAATCTTCACGACCACCTCGTGCGGTTCCGGCTCGCGGACTGCGGCATTGGTACGGGCGAGCGCGGCGACGCCGCTGCCGGCCTTCAGTTTCCATGCATTCATTGCTGCTCCCGGTCAGGTTGAGCGCCTATGATAGTGTTGCGCGTGGGGCGACATTGGTGAGATTGAAGAAACTCAATGTCGCCATATTGGATTCAAACGAGGGCAAACCGATGATCGACCGGCTGAGAGGCGTGGCCGAATTCGTGGACGTGGTGGACGCGGGCAGCTTCGCCGCGGCGGGCGAGCGACTCGGCGTGACGCGTTCGGCCGTGGCAAAGGTGGTGGCGCGGCTTGAGCAGCGGCTCGGCGTGCGGCTTCTGCAGCGCACCACGCGCAGCCTGAGCCTCACCGACGAAGGCCACGCGTATTACGAGCAATGCCGCCGCGTGCTGGCCGAACTGAGCGTGGCCGAAGCGGCGCTCGATCACGGCCGCCGCGAGCCCGCCGGACGGTTGCGCATCACGGCTCCCGTGCTGTTCGGGCGGCAGTGCGTGGCGCCCATCGTGCGTGCGCTGGTCGAGCGGCATCCGCGGCTTGAAGTCGATCTGTCGTTCAGCGACCGCGTGGCGGATCTCGTCGAGGACGGTTTCGATCTCGCGGTACGCATCGGCACGCTGCCCGAGCACGCGACGCTCGTTGCGCGGCGGCTGGGCGTGCAGGGTATGGGCATTTGCGCGTCGCCGGCGTATCTCGCGCGGTATGGCAAGCCGGCCGCCCCTTCCGCACTTGCCGGCCACACGGGCATCGTCTATGCCCGCGCGGGACAGAGCGTACCGTGGCGCGTGCTCGGGCCCGACGGCAGCCCGCAGGAGTGGCGGCCGGCGGCACGGATGCGCTTCGACGACCTGCAGGCCATTGCCGATGCGGCCGCCGCCGGGGCGGGGCTGGCGTGGCTACCGTGCTGGTTGATGGCGCCTTACCTCAGCGACGGCCGCCTCGCGCTCGTGATGGACAGCCGCAGCGTGCTGGGCGCCGAGGTCCACGTGGTCCGGCAGCAATCGCGGCATATGGCGTCGAAGGTACGCGTGGCGGTGGATGCCTTCGTCGAGGAAATTCCGCGCATGCTCGCGCAGAGTTGAGGGCTCCTGTCTTGGCGGAGTCCGCCCAAGACCCCGGAGGCCGTCGGTAACCGGTACGCTTCGCGCTATCATTCCAGAAGTCAACGAACCATCCGATAGACAGAAGCCGACAATGGCCAGACAAAACACGACCGGTACTGCCCGTCGCGGCACCGTGCCGCGAGGGAGCCAGGCACATCCCGCCGACGAGGAGAGCGCCGCGCGGGACGCCGCAGCAATGCATGAAAACGCCCACGAAAATGCCCCCGAAGGCACCGACGAAGACGGCGCGGGCACGTCCACCTACCTCGTCCCCGGCCTCGAACGAGGCCTGCGCATCCTCACCGAATTTTCCGCGCGCGAGCCGGTGCTCGGCGCCCCGGAACTGTCGCGGCGCATCGGCATTCCGCGCACGACCACGTTCCGCCTGCTGCAGACGCTCGAAGCGCTGGGTTTTCTCGAACGCGTGAACGGCGACCGGCAGTTTCGTCTGGGCGTGGCCGTGCTGCGGCTCGGCTTCGAATATCTGAGCTCGCTCGAACTCACGGACTTCGGTCAGCCTGTGCTCGAACGGCTGCGCGATTCGACTGGGTTGAGCTCGCACCTCCTGATCCGCGACGGCCGCGACGTGGTATTCGTCGCGAAGGCGCAGACGCACGATCCGATGTTCAGTTCGGTGAAGGTGCACGTGGGCACGCGTTTGCCCGCGCACGCCACCGTGCATGGCCAGGTGCTGATGGGCGATTTCACGCTCGCCGAGTTGCGCGCGCTCTACCCGGAGAAGCAGCTCGAACGCTACACCGAGCGCACGCCGGCTACCGTCACCGATCTCTACGCGCGCATACGCGAGAGCGCGGAGCAGGGCTACGCGTTGAGCGAGGGATCGTTCGAAACGGGGATTTCGGTGGTGAGCGCGCCGGTGCGCGATCAGTCGGGCAAGATCGCGGCGGCCATCACGGTGACGGTGCCGCGCTCCGATATTGGCGGCGAAACGCAGCGGGCGCCGCTCATCGCGGCGGTGTGCGGCGCGGCCGTCGATCTGTCGACGCGCCTGAACTATCGCCCGCGCGCCGACGATCCCACCGCGGCTCGCGCGGCGCGCAATCGTCCGCTGCCGGCGGGCTTTCTCTGAACCGGCGCGGCCGGGCCGGGCCGGGTCTGACCTGGCCCTGGCCCTGGCGCCGCGCGTCGATCAAAACGATCAGAACGAGTGGTGAATGCCGGTCAGCACGCTGACCTGGTTGCGTCCGCTCGATACCCCGGCGGTGAAGAGCGCGGCATACGCTTCGGAGTTCGCATGCTCGTACAGGACGTCGGCATAGACCTGGGTGGACTTCGAGAGCGCGTAGATGTCGCCGACCACGATCTGGGACCAGCGGCGGCCCGAGAGCGTCGAAGTGGAGGCGCCGCTCACGATCGTATCGGCAACGGTAAGCTGGTAGTTCGCGCCCGCGTCATAACTCTGGAACGTGTCGGAGTAGCCGTTCGACTGCAGCTTCGTGCGCGTATAGAGACCGTGCAGGAGCAGATTGCCCAATGAGTACTGCGCGCCGATGCCCATGTTCTGCACCTTGTCCGCGAGGTACGTCGCGGCCGGCTGGCCCTGGAACTCCGTGATGCCGGTCGTCGCCATCGACACCGAGCGGTCGTTCTCGTTCGACCACGAAGCGCCGGCCTTGAAGCCGCCGTTGTTGTACGTGAGCGCGTAGCTCATCGTGCGGCCGGTTGCGAAGTTGGAGGTGTTGCCAAGGCCCAGCATCGCGCCGGCCGTGAAGCCATAAAAGTTCGCAGAACGGAATTTCACCGAGTTCTGGAACGGCACGACGCTCGTGTCGGCGAGTTCGTCGATGTTGCCGGGGTGGAACGCGAACCAGTTGCCGCTCAGGTAGCCCGTGCTGAACGGGCCCAGCACGTCGAACGAGAATGGCGTCTGCAGGCCGAACGAGAGCGTGCCGATCTGGTCCGATTGCAGGCCCACGAAGGCCGCGCGGTTGAACAGCGTGCCTGCCTTCGCCATTGCGCCCGTGTTCGTATAGAAGCCGTTTTCTAGCTGGAAGACCGCCTTCAGGCCGCCGCCCAGGTCTTCCATGCCGCGCAGGCCCCAGCGGTCGGGCTGGGTATTACCCTGTTCCTCTTCCCACTTCGTGCTCCCACCCGCGTTGCTGATATAGGCGACGCCGGCATCCATGCTGCCGTACAGCGTGACGCTGCTTTGCGCCCAGGCGCTCGTGACAGCGCAGATTCCGGTCAGTCCCGCGACAATGACGTGCTTCAACTTTGGACTCCTCAACGTATGACGAATGACCGGATCGCTCGCGCCGGCCTGTTCAACCTCTTGATTGGCGTTGCGCCGCTTCTTTCTGGTCGGCTACACTGAACGTGTCGTGTTCCATATATGGACAAACGTAACGCCTATGGAAAGTATAGAGATTCTTTCTGGTAGCCAAAATACTTTTTTGGGACGGTGAATACCCTGTGTTGTTTTGGCGTCAAGCGCTCGGCTGGTCTAAAGAAAGTCTTTCCGTTCAAGCGTTTCGGCAACTTCGGCGAGACCCGGGACGACACCGTTCCTGCCCTCTTCCGACGGACGATCGGTGTTTTCCCCAGGGAGGTGTGATTTCTGTTTTTTCCGCGCGCCACGGCTTCTATAATGACCATACATAAACTAATGTTCCTTGTATGGAACATGAGTGTCCTGGAAAGGTGAGAAATGGCTGAAGAATGGCGTTGTGCCGGACATGCCGGCGATCTGTCCGAAGATGCGCCGATCGAGTTCAAGCTCGACGGCACCGAAATCGGCATCTACAAGGTGGGCGACGAACTCTATGCACTGGAGAACGTCTGCCCGCATGCGTACGCGTTGCTGACGCAGGGTTTCGTCGACGGCGACACCGTCGAATGCCCCCTGCACGAAGCCGTGTTCCATATCCCTACCGGAAAGTGCCTCAAGGAGCCCGGCGGTCGCGACCTGAAGATGTATTCGGTCCGTCTCGCCGGCGAAGAAATCCAGATCAAGGTGGAATGACATGCGCGAAATCCCCGTGAACTTCAACCCGTCGCTCAAGCCCTGGCTGGCGCCGCAACCGAACAACGTGGCCGGCAAGGGTGTGATCGAGCAGCCCGGCGAGGCGCTGAACCTCGTGTGGCAGACCCGCAAGGCCGAGCCCACGCAATACGAAAACGACTTTGGCGATGCGCTCGAGAAGGTATTCGAGGCCGGTGCCGTCGAACTCGAAGAGGTGGTGGCAGGACTGAACCGCGTGGGTTTCCGCACGCCCGAAGGCGCGCCGTGGACCGCGGAGCGACTGACCGCCGAATTCCGTCTGCTCGCCGAATAAGCGGGCACGCCGACATGGACGGTCAAGCACCGTCACACCGAACAAGTATCCGGAGTCTCACGATGACGTCCCCCACTTCCGAAGCAGCCGGCGCCGCCGATCCGATCCGCGCCTATCTCGACCGCGGCCTGCGTAATTACTGGTATCCCGTCGCGCCGAGCTGGCAGGTTGGCAGCGCGCCCGTCGGCATCACGCGTCTTGGCGACCAGATCGTGCTGTGGCGCGATCAGGACGGCAAGGTCCGCGCGCTCGAAGACCGTTGCCCGCACCGCGGCGCGCGCCTTTCGCTGGGCTGGAACCTCGGCGACCGCGTGGCGTGCTGGTATCACGGCATCGAAATCGACGGCGGCGGCACGGTGCAGAGCGTGCCGGCCGTGGCGGCCTGTCCGCTGGAAGGCCAGAAGTGCGTGAAGTCGTATCCGGTCGAAGAGCATGCGGGCGCGATCTTCCTGTGGTTCGGCGACGAAGCGCACAAGGAGCCGGCGCCGCTCGTGCTGCCCGAAGAACTGGTGGACGAGTCGTATTCGAGTTTCCTCTGCATGTCGAACTGGAAGTGCAATTACCAGTACGCGATCGACAACGTGATGGACCCGATGCACGGCGCCTACCTGCACGCGACCTCGCACTCGATGGCCGAAGGCGACAAGCAGGCCGACATGCGCGTGCGCAAGACCGAAACGGGCCTCATGTTCGAGAAGGTCGGCCAGCGCGACGTGAATTTCGACTGGGTGGAACTGGGCGACACGGGCAGTCTCTGGATGCGTCTGGCGATTCCGTACAGGAAGAAGTTCGGCCCCGGCGGTAATTTCGGCATCATCGGTTTCGCCGTGCCCGTTGATGAAAAGCACTGCCAGGTTTATTTCTGGCGCACGCGCAAGGTGCAGGGTTGGCAGCGCGACGCATGGCGCTTCCTGTACCGCAACCGCCTGGAAGGGCTGCACTGGGCCGTGCTGGAGCAAGACCGCTACGTTCTGGAAAGCATGGCGCCGAATGCGCGCGATCACGAATTCCTCTATCAGCACGATGTGGGCATGACGCGTGTGCGTCGCATGCTGCGCCAGCGCGCGCAGCAGGATTTCGCCGAGCTCGATGTCTGGCGTGCCCAGCAGGACGCAAAGCAAGGCGCAACGCAGGGCGCGCAAGCGGCGGGCCACAGCCATGCATAACACCGTGGCGCAGGCGGGCCTGGCCGGCCGACGCGTCGTCGTGACCGGCGGTGCGCGGGGCCTGGGCGCGGCGTTCGTGACGGCGCTGGCCGCAGCCGGTGCGCGCGTGACGTTCGGCGACGTGCTGCACGACGCCGGTGCGTCGCTCGCGGCCTCGCTCGCGGAGCAAGGGCATGACGTGAGCTATGCGCCGCTCGATCTCGCCCAGCCGGAAAGCATCCGCGCGTTTATCGAGGGCGCGGCGCAACGCATGAGCGGCATCGACAGCCTCATCAACAACGCGGCGATCACGAATTCGGGCGGCAAGCTTGCCGGTGAACTGAGCGTCGACACGTGGGACGCCGTCATGAACGTCAACGTGCGCGGCACGTGGCTCATGTGCACGGCGGCCCAGCGTTGGCTGGCGGAGTCGGGCCGCGGTGCGGTCGTGAACATCGCTTCGGACACCGCATTGTGGGGCGCGCCAAAGCTGCTCGCTTATGTGGCCAGCAAGGGCGCCGTGATTGCGATGACGCATTCGCTCGCGCGCGAGTTCGGCACCGATGGCATCACCGTCAACGCCATCGCGCCGGGCTTGACCGAAGTCGAGGCGACGGCCTATGTGCCGGCGGATCGCCACGCGTACTACCTCGAAGGCCGTGCGCTGCGCCGCTCGCAGGTGCCCGACGACGTGACGGGACCCGTGCTGTTCCTGCTGTCCGATGCCGCCCGCTTCGTGACGGGCCAACTGCTGCCGGTGAACGGCGGCTTCGTGATGAATTGATCTCAACCAACCGAACCCAGGGAGAAATCGATGGCTGATGCCGATATCGAGCGCAAGTCGTGGGACCAACCCGACGACGCCACCTTCGAACAATGGATGGACGGCCGCGTGGCGCGCTATGCAACGCGCCGCTACGACTGGGACGCGCTGAAGTTCCAGGCCGACTACGATCCGAAGTACCGCCGCGCGCAGATGCGCTACGTGGGCACGGGCGGCACGGGTGTCGCGAAAGACGTGAACACGGTGCCCGCGGGCGGCTTCACGTTTTCGACGATGGTGATTCCGGCCGGCAACATCGGCCCGAGCCACATCCATATGGACGTGGAAGAAATCTTCTTCGTGCTGCGCGGCAAGATGAAGGTGATCTGCGAGAAGGACGGCAAGACCTGGGAAGCCGTGCTCGGCGAGCGCGACCTGATCTCGGTGCCGCCCGGCGTGTACCGCACGGAAATCAACATCGGCGAGGAAGACGCGCTGATGTGCGTGATGCTCGGCTCGCCGAAGCCCATTACGCCGACCTATCCGCCGGATTCGCCGCTCGCGAAGATCAAGCGCGACCTGCAGAAGTAAGGAATCCAGATTGTCCACGACTGAACCGGTTGCCATGAACACCCTCATCACACCCGCCGTTGAAGCCGCCGCACCGCTCGAAGCTCGCCTTGCCCGCTTCCCGGTCAAGCTTGCCGACGTGGGGGGCGCGAGCGTGGCGTATCGCGAGGCGCCAGGAAGGCCAGACGATGCGCTGCCGCTCGTACTGCTTCATGGCATCGGTTCGGGAGCGGCTTCCTGGATTCAGCAGTTCGAAACGCTGGGCGCCTCGCGCCGCGTGCTGGCCTGGGACGCGCCGGGGTATGGCGCTTCCACGCCGGTCGCGGCCGGGTCGCCCGTTGCCGCCGACTATGCCCAACGGCTGGCCGGCTGGCTCGACGCGCTCGGCATTGCACGTTGCGTGCTGGCAGGGCATTCGCTTGGCGCCATTGTCGCGGGTGCTTTCGCTGCGGCGAATCAGGAGCGGCTGGCGGGGCTGCTCCTGATTTCGCCCGCGGGCGGCTACGGCGCGGCGAGCGAGGCGGTGCGCGCCGAAAAGCGCGATGCGCGCCTCGCGATGCTGGCCGAACTCGGCCCGGCGGGTCTTGCCGAAAAGCGCAGCGCGAACATGCTCTCCCCGCATGCCGATGACACGGCGCGTGCCTGGGTGCGCTGGAACATGTCGCGTGTGCTGCCGCACGGCTACGCGCAGGCCACGCATCTGCTCGCGAATGCGGACCTTGCCGCCGATCTCGCGATTTTCCAGGGCCGTGTGGGCATGGCCGTGGGCGCCGAGGACACGATCACGCCGCCCGCCGCGTGCGAACGGCTGGCGCAGGCGGCACGCGTGCCGCTGCAGCTCGTGCCGCGTGCCGGCCATGCGGGCTATATCGAAGCACCGGCGGCCTACGACGCGTTGATCGACGCGTTCTGCCGCGCGGCCGAAGGACAACGGAGTCACTGAATGACACCCGATTTCGCCAGAGCGACCCCCGGCGCCGACGAAGACCGCAGCGATACGAACTATCGCGTGCCGGGTCTGGAACGGGGACTGCGCATCCTCACCGAATTTTCGCCGCGCGAGCCCGTGCTCGACGCGCCCGAGTTGTCGCGGCGCCTTGGCATTCCGCGCACGACGGTGTTTCGCCTGCTGCAGACGCTCGAATCGCTGGGCTTCCTCGAGCGCGCGGATCGCGACCGCAATTACCGGCTGGGCGTGGCGGTGCTGCGCCTCGGCTTCGAGTACCTGAGTTCGCTGGAGCTCACCGATCTCGGCCTGCCGCTCATCGAGGCGCTGCGCGACGAAACGGGCCTCACCTCGCATATCGTGATCCGCGACGGCCGCGACATCGTCTTCGTGGCGAAGGCGCAAAGCCATGCGCCGATTTTCAGCTCGATCAAGGTGAACGTGGGCACGCGCCTGCCGGCGCACGCCACCACGCACGGCCAGGTGCTGATGGGCGACTTCACGCTGAACGAGCTGCGTGCGCTCTATCCCGAGCCGGCGCTCGAACGCTTCACGCCGCAGACGCCCGAGACCGTGGAGGAGCTTCTTTCCCGAATTCGTGAGGATGCCGAACGAGGCTATGCGGTGAGCGAGTCCTCGTTCGAACGCGGTATTTCGGTGGTATCGGCGCCCGTGCGCAACGATACAGGGCGCATCGTGGCGGTGATCACCACGACGATCCCGCGTCCGGCCATCGACGCCCAGCTACTCGATGCGGGTTTGATCGACAAGGTTCGCCGCGCCGCGGACGAACTCTCGCGACGGCTCAACTATCGGCCCGAGAGCGGATCTCAAAGCGGTCCGCAAGGCAGTACCCGCAAGGGCAGCCCGTACATGAAGGCATTGGGGATCAGATGATTCAAATCGACTTGACCGGTCAGGTCGCGGTGGTGACGGGCGGTTCGTCCGGCATCGGTCTCGCGACGGCCGAACTCTTTCTGCAGGCGGGCGCTTCGGTCGCGATCTGCGGCCGCGACGCCGGGCGCCTCGCTCGCGCCGAGCAGGGTTTGCGTGAACGCTTCCCACAGGCGCAGCTGCTGGCCGCGCGCTGCGACGTGCTGAACGCCGACGACGTGGCCGCGTTTGCCGGCGAAGTCGAGACGCGCTTCGGCCGCACCGACATGCTCGTGAACAACGCGGGCCAGGGCCGCGTTTCGACCTTTGCGGACACCACCGACGAAGCGTGGCGCGAAGAACTGGACCTCAAGTATTTCAGCATCATCCGCCCGACGCGCGCGTTCCTGCCGATGCTGCGTAGTACGGCGAAGCAAGGCAACGCGGCGATCGTCTGCGTGAACTCGCTGCTCGCGCTGCAGCCGGAGCCGCACATGGTGGCGACGTCGTCGGCGCGCGCCGGGGTGCTGAGCCTCATCAAGTCGCTCGCGGTCGAACTCGCGCCCGAGCGTATTCGCGTGAACTCGATCCTGATCGGGATCGTCGAGTCGGGCCAGTGGCGCCGCCGCTACGAGACCCAGGCGAAGCCGGGTCAGAGCTGGGAAGACTGGACCGGCGAGCTCGCGCGCACGAAACACATTCCGCTGGGCCGTTTCGGCCGCCCCGAAGAAGCGGCCCGGGCACTGTTTTATCTGGCCACGTCCCTGTCGTCCTATACGACGGGCAGTCATATCGATGTATCTGGAGGCGTAGCACGTCATGTCTAACAAAACCACCGTCGGCGAACTGATTGCCGCTTTTCTCGAACAATGCGGCGTAGAGACCACGTTCGGCGTGATCTCGATTCACAACATGCCGATCCTCGACGCCATCGGCCGGCGCGGCAAGATCCGCTACGTCGGCGCGCGCGGCGAAGCGGGCGCGGTCAACATGGCGGATGGCCTTGCGCGCGTCTCGGGCGGCCTGGGCGTGGCGTTCACGAGCACGGGCACGGCGGCGGGCAATGCAGCGGGCGCGATGGTCGAAGCGCTGACCGCGGGCACGGCACTCCTGCATATCACCGGCCAGATCGAAACCGAATATCTCGATCAGGACCTCGCCTACATTCACGAGGCACCGGATCAACTGACGATGCTCTCCTCGATCTCGAAGGCCGCGTTCCGCGTGCGCTCGGTCGAAACGGCGCTGCCCACGATCCGCGAAGCGGTGCGCGTGGCGCGGACCGCACCGAGCGGCCCGGTGAGCGTGGAGATCCCCATCGACATCCAGGCCGCGCTGACCGACTGGCCCGCCGATCTGAGCGCGCCGCACCTTACGGCGCTTACGCACGCCGATGCGCGCGTGGAGGAACTGGCGAACGCACTCGCGAAAGCAAAGCGTCCGCTGCTGTGGCTCGGCGGCGGCGCACGCCATGCGCGCGCGGCGGTCGAGCGCCTCGTGGCGCTGGGCTTCGGCGTGGTGACGAGCGTGCAGGGCCGTGGCGTGCTGCCAGAAGATCATCCGGCTACGCTTGGCGCATTCAACGTGAGCGCTCCCGTCGAGACGTTCTACAAGACTTGTGACGCGATGCTCGTGGTGGGCTCGCGCCTGCGCGGCAACGAAACGCTGAAGTACAAGCTTGGCCTGCCGCAACCGCTTTATCGCGTCGACGCGGATGCGCTGGCCGACAACCGCGGTTATCGCAATGCGCTTTTCGTGCATGGCGACTCGGCGGCTGTGCTCGACGCGCTGGCTACCCGGCTCGAAGGCAAGCTCAAGGTCGATCCGCAGTTCGCAGCCGATCTCGCGGCGGCGCACGAAACGGCCGTGGCGGAAACGGCCAAGGGTCTCGGCCCCTATCGCCGCCTCGTGGAAGCGCTCCAGCGTGCCGTGGGCCGCGACTACAACTGGGTGCGCGACGTCACGATCTCGAACAGCACGTGGGGCAACCGCCTCCTGAAGATTTTCAGCCCGCGCGCGGGCGTGCACGCGCTTGGCGGCGGCATCGGCCAGGGCATGCAGATGGCGATCGGCGCGGCGCTCGCAGGTGCCGCGGCGAAGACCGTGTGCCTCGTCGGCGACGGCGGCCTGATGGTCAACGTCGGCGAACTCGCGACGGCCGTGCAGGAGAAGGCCAACGTCATGATCGTGCTGATGAACGACCAGTGCTATGGCGTGATCCGCAACATCCAGGACGCGCAGTACGGCGGCCGCCGCATGTTCGTCGATCTGCACCAGCCGGACTTCGCGCAGTTCTGCGCGAGCCTCGGCCTCAAGCACTATCGTCTCTCGTCGCTCGACGACGCCGACGCCACGATTCGCGAAGGCCTCGCGTTCGAGGGCCCGGTGCTGCTGGAAGTGGACATGAAGTCGGTGGGCAGCTTCGAGACGGTCTTCGCCGGCCCGCCGGTGCGCAAAGAGGAGCCGCAACATGCCTGATGTGGCCAACCGGGGAGCCGCGCAGGCGCCCGTCGATATCGCGATGATCGGCTTCGGCGCGATCGGGCAGACGGTGTATCGCGCCGTGGCCGCCGATCCGCTCGTGCACGTCTCGCACGTCATCGTGCCCGAGCAGCACGCGCCGCTGGTGCGCGACGTGGTGGGCGCGTCGGTGGAGGTGGTGTCGTCGGTGGCGGCGTTGTCCCGCCGTCCGCAGTTCGCGCTGGAATGCGCGGGCCACGGCGCGCTCGTCGATCACGTCGTGCCGCTCCTGAAGGCCGGCACGGACTGCGCGGTGGCATCGATCGGCGCGCTTTCGGACGTCGATCTGCTCGAGCGGCTCTCGCTCGCGGCCGATGAAGGGCAGGCCACGCTCACGCTGCTCTCGGGCGCGATCGGCGGTATCGACGCGCTTTCGGCGGCGAAGCTCGGTGGCCTCGACGAGGTGCTCTACACGGGCCGCAAGCCGCCGCTCGGCTGGCTCGACACGCCGGCGGAGGAGGTCTGCGACCTGCGCACGCTCACGAGCGAGCGCGTGATTTTCGAAGGCAGCGCGCGCGAAGCGGCGCGTCTCTTTCCGAAGAACGCCAACGTGGCGGCGACGATCGCGCTGGCGGGTCTCGGCCTCGACCAGACGACCGTGCGCCTGATCGCCGATCCGGCGGTTGAGCGCAACGTGCATCGCATCGTCGCGCGCGGCGCATTCGGCGAGATGTCGCTGGAAATGTGCGGCAAGCCGTTGCCGGACAACCCGAAGACCTCGGCGTTGACGGCATACAGCGCGATCCGCGCGCTGCGCAATCGTGCGGCGCGCTGCGTGATCTGACGTAGCACGGTGGGGGGCGAGGCCCCCGACATGAGGAACTGTGAAATGACTGCTTTCGATACGAACCTCCTTCCGAACGGCGACATCCTGATCGGCGGCGAATGGCGCCGCGGACGCGCCGCGCCCTATGCAAGTCTCTATCCGGCCGACCAGTCGCTGAACCTGGAAGTCTCGCAGGCGAGCGCGGAAGACGCCGACGAAGCGATCGTCGCCGCCGACGCCGCCTGGCGCCGCGCCGACTGGGCCGGGCTCAAGCCGCATCAGCGCGCGCTCGTGCTGTACCGCATCGCCGACCTCATCACGCAACGTCACGAGGCGCTCGCGAACCTGCAGCGTCGCGACAACGGCAAGCCTATCGGCGAAACGCGCGCGCTCGTGGCGAGTGCCGCGAACACGTTCCGCTACTACGCGGCGTGCCTCGAAACGCTCGACGAAGAGCTCACGCCCTCGCGCGGCGACTATCTGACGATGAGCGTGTACGAGCCCATCGGCGTGATCGCGGCGATCACGCCGTGGAATTCGCCGATCGCTTCGGATGCCCAAAAGCTGGCGCCAGCGCTCGCGGGCGGCAATTCGGTGGTGCTCAAGCCGGCCGAGGTCACGCCGCTTGCTTCGCTCGCGCTCGCGCGCCTCTGCGAAGAGGCGGGCGTGCCCAAGGGGGTGCTGAGCGTGCTGCCGGGCAAGGGCTCGGTGATCGGCGACGTGCTCGTGCGCCATCCGCTCGTGAAGAAGGTATCGTTCACGGGCGGCACGGACGTGGGCCGCGGCATCGCGCGCATCGCGGCGGAAAAGCTCATGCCGGTTTCGCTCGAACTGGGCGGCAAATCGCCGACCATCGTGTTCGACGACGCCGATCTCGACCACGCCGTGAACGGCGTGCTGTACGGCATCTTCAGTTCGTCGGGCGAGGCTTGCATTGCCGGCTCGCGCCTCTTCGTGCAGCGCGGCATCTACGACACGTTCATGAAGCGCCTTGTGGAAGGCGCGCGCAAGCTGCGCGTGGGTAACCCGGAGCAGGCTGAAACGCAGATGGGTCCGCTCATTACGGCGAAGCACCGCGAGACGGTGGAGCGTTACGTGGCACTGGGGCTCGAAGAGGGCGGACGCTTGTTGTGCGGTGGCGAGCGGCCGGTAGGCGACGGGCGCGAGAACGGCTTCTTCTACCAGCCGACCATTCTGGAAGGACTCCAGAATAGTGCGCGCATTTGCCAGGAAGAGATCTTCGGGCCGGTGCTCGTGGCGATCCCGTTCGACGACGAAGCGTCGCTGATCCGGCAAGCCAACGACAGCGTGTTCGGCCTTGCTGCCGGCATCTGGACGCGCGACTACAAGCGCGCGTGGCGCGTGGCGCGTGCGCTGGAGGCGGGCACCGTCTGGATCAATACGTACAAGCTGTTCTCGATCTCCACGCCGTTTTCGGGCTGGAAGGACAGCGGCATGGGCCGCGAGAAAGGGCGGCTCGGCATTCGCGAATACATGCAGCAGAAGAGCCTCTACTGGGGCTTGAACGACGCACCGCTGCCGTGGGCCAAGGCCTGACGACAGGAGAGACAGATCATGACGATTCTCGGCATCGAACAGATTACTTATGGCGTGACGGATCTCGAAACCTGTCGGCGTTTTTTCGCCGACTGGGGCTTGAAGGAAGTCGCGCATGACGAAACGCGCGCGCGCTTCGAGACGTTGAACGGCTGCACGGTGCTCGCCGTCGATGCGAACGACCTGTCGCTGCCCGTCGCGTTCGAAGCTGGACCGACACTGCGCGAGGTGACTTGGGGCGTGGCCACGCGCGAAGAGCTGGATACGCTGCGCGAACGCCTCAAGGGCCAGTCCGGCTATACCTCGACCGACACGGCCGTGGGCTGCTACGACCCGGCCGGCATGGCGATCCGCATTGAGGTTACCCGCAAGCGCGAGATCGACGTCCAGGGCTCGCCGTCGAACGTGTGGGGGCAAACGCTGCGCGTCGATCAGCCCTCGCCCATCTACGAGCGCGCGGAGCCGGTGGAAGTCGGCCACGTGGTGTTCTTCACGAACTGTCTTGCCGAGCAGGAAAAGTTCTACCACGAACTGCTGGGCTTCGAAACTTCGGACCGCTATCCGAACCGTGGCGCGTTCATGCGCTGTGCGCCGCACGGCGGTCACCACGACCTGTTCCTGCTCGCGCTGCCCGATGGCAAGAAGGGGCTGAACCATGTGGCGTTCACGGTGCGCGACATCCACGAAGTGTTCGGCGGCGGACTGCATATCAGCCGCTGCGGCTGGACCACGCAGCTCGGTCCGGGCCGGCATCCCGTGTCGTCCGCATATTTCTGGTACTTCAAGAACCCGGCGGGCGGCCTGATCGAGTATTACGCGGATGAGGACATCCTCACGCCCGAATGGCAACCGCGTGACTTCGAGCCGGGTCCAACCGTGTTCGCCGAATGGGCCATCGACGGCGGCCTCGACGGCAACACGCGCCGCCAGAAGAACGCCCAGGCGCCGGAAGGCAAGTTCATGACGGAGCGCAAGCAATGAGCACCGAAGGCATGCAGGAGGCGCAGGCGTCGCCCGGCACGGTCGTCGTGATTGGCGGTGGCCAGGCGGCGGGTTGGGTCGTCAAGACGTTGCGTAAGGAATGCTTCGACGGCCGCCTCGTGATGATCGCCGACGAAATCCATCTGCCGTATGAGCGTCCGCCGCTGTCGAAGGCGGTACTCGCGGGCGACGCGGACATCGACACCGTTCGCATCGTCAAACCCGATGAATTCGCAGACCTGAACGTCGAGACGTGGCAGCCCGACTGCGCCACGCAGATCGACCGGGTCGCGGGGCGGGGGGAGGACCGCCCCCGGCGCGCGCGGGGGGGCCGCCCACACGGGGTAGCCACCCGGGGGGGGG